>LCBW01000033.1 GCA_000997465.1 Parcubacteria group bacterium GW2011_GWC1_41_7 | reverse complement strand
CTGAGTATGCTTTCTGCACCATTTGCAAAATTTTTTTATATTTACCTTGTATTCTTTGATACGTACTTTCCAAAAATAATAATTGGTACGGCCACACACCGCACACTTCAATCGGGTTAAATTTTTATTCTTTGTCTTCGTTGCCATAGCAAAACCAATTATAAATCATAAATGTAAAAATGCAAAAATAGCTTAAAAAGAAGGTTTTCCTCTAAAAGCGAGCACATATATGAAGAAACCCGCGCAGCCCGAGCGGGCATGGTACGAGCATCAAAGATAGCGAGTGAGCGAGGGCGAGTACAACCGATGCGTGCCTCGCTGGGGCACGCGAGGGGGTTGATGAATAAATGTGCGAACGCGAGGCCGGAACCGGAATTGAACCGGTGTACACGGTTTTGCAGACCGTTGCGTAGCCACTCCGCCATCCGGCCGTTTTTGATTATAATAATTATACGCATCTTTAGCGCCTTTGCTTATTGCATCGTGAAACCTAAAGTTGCTGCACACTACACTTACAAAAGGAGGCTAGTAACATGGCAAGCAGTCAAGAAAAGGGATCAAAACACGGATCCATCAGTCCAAGGGCAACCGCTCTTGTTGCGCTCGTTGGGGGATGTATCGGCAGAGAACCTTCCGTTGAATACGCTCCTACAGACATGTCCAAGCTGAAGCAACCTGACTCGTTCAGGTTTGTCGATATCTCGAGTCAACGCCGAACAGAAATCATCTTATACATTCAGGGTGACCGCCGGTATGTCGTCAAGGTGGGCAACCTGTCTGAAGAAGATCGCACCGCACTCATCGCCACACTTGCCGAAAACGGCCTTGCGCTAAAGAACTAGGGCTCCACCCTTCGCCTTACGTAAAACATCTTGCTTTTAAGTAGTATTGCATGCTTTCAGTAAGGCGTTTTGTTTTGCCCCCAAAACTGTTACAATACACCTAACAAAAGCTTTTTTATGAAAGTAAGAAGCACCATTTTACTTATTAGGCAAAATAGTGCTTTGCGGCTTACCAACTATGGACGCCGCGACATTCCTTTTTTTAAGCGCTTACAAAAGAGTTTTTTCAATCATGGACAAAAAAAAGAGACCTCCTATTGTCACTATTTTAGGACACGTAGATCATGGAAAAACGACTCTTTTAGAATATCTGCTCGCCCACTATACCGATCAATTTAAAGGAACTATTACTGGAAAAGAAGCTGGCGGCATCACCCAAAAAGTCCGCTCTTTTGAAATTACCTATAAAAATCAATGTATGACGTTTATTGACACTCCGGGACATGAAGCATTTGCACAGCTTCGTCAACGAGGTGCTCAAATTGCAGATATTGGGATTTTAATTATCGCCGCAGAAGAAGGCATGCGCCCACAAACAAAAGAGTCACTAGAATTTTTGCAGGCACAAAACATGCCATTTATTATCGCCCTTAATAAAGTAGATAAAGCAACCGCACAACCCGACAAAGTACGCCAGGAGCTTATGGAAAAAGGAATTATGATTGAAGGGTTAGGTGGCGACATCCCAGTTATTGAGATATCTGCAAAAACCGGGCAAGGGGTTGAAAATTTACTTGAAATGATTGTTCTACTTTCTGATTTACATGCATTTGCCGATACTGTTGAACATGGAAGCGAAGGGTATATTTTAGAATCAATCAAAGACCCCAAAAAAGGAGTAGTCGCATATGCAGTTATCCAAGGGGGATGCTTAAAAACAGGAGACTATATTATTACCGCAACATCATGCGGAAAAATAAAACACCTAGAAGATTCATTTTTCAACAACCTCACCTCAGTATGCGCATCAAAACCTATTTCCCTTTCTGGTTTTGAATCGCTCCCCGCATCAGGTGAAATTTTTAAAACATCGTCCCTTGATATCACAAAAAAAATTCAACAGGAACTAGGACAGCGGCAACATGCATTCCAAAATAGATATATTATTCCTGAGGGAAATCCGGAAGAAGGAATTAATGTCATCATCAAAGCAGACCATATTGGATCTTTGGAGGCACTTGAACATATTTTTCAAAGAATCGCAAATGAATGCAACGTCCATATTAAGATCTTGAAGGCCGATTTAGGTGCTATCACATTTGAAGACACAAAATTTGTAAAAAATACCGATTCCATCATTATTGCGTTCAATGTCAAAAATGATAAAAGCGTTGTTGATGAAATGCGGAATTCTGATATTACCCTGCTTGAGGGAAATATTATTTATGAAATAGAAGATCGCCTGCGTGAAATTGCAACAAAAAAGGTGCAAAAAAGCCAAGTTGCGCAGTTGCAAGTACTTGGAGTTTTCTCATCGTCAGCAAGCAAAAAAACAATTGGGGGACGCGTCACAAAAGGAGTACTTTCAAAAAATAATCGCATTCGCATTGTACGCGCAGACCAAGAAATAGGAAAGGGGAAAATCATTGAACTGCAAAAAGATAAAGTTGCAGTATCTGAAGTTTCAGAAGGAAGTTTATGCGGGTTGGTTATTGAAACGCATGCGACAATCGAAAAAGAAGACATCATAGAAGCGCTTTCATAGTACAATTGTGGATGTACAACAGGCGGCGCATCATGCGCCGCCTGTTGTGATTTACCTCATAAAACTTCGTCTCTTACAACGCACGGGATTGATGTGCTGTAGTATTATTGATAATATTCCCCGCTGATTTACCCTCCTCATCCTCGTCATCTTTTCTACGATAAAGAAGAAGTAGTAAAAGTAAGAGGAGAAGCAGTAAAAACCACAAAAGAAGTTTCAGCCATCCCCACCATGCCGCCTTGCGAACCAGTGGAATTGATGTATTAATAATATCTCCTGTTCGCGCTTCAAACGTTGCAGTACGAAGCGGATAATACCCCACCTTTTCAACGGTCACAAAAAATGACCCTTGCGGAACAATAAACCCATAGGTTCCATCTTTTCCACTTGACGCTGGGTTGTATTGCCCTAATACCGAAGATGCAACAAGTGTTTGAGCGCTTGTTGATGCGTTCACTTCAAAAAGCGAAAGCTTTGCACCTGCAATATGTGCTTTTTGATCCTTTTTGCCATCATACACAATACCATAGGGCTCAACCATTAAGATAACCGTTTCTTTAGCAGGAAGTTTTTTCGCCGAAGAATAAACAACCTTTGTCACGATATGATATACTCCCTCATCATCAGGAGCAAAAAACATTCCTGAAAAAATACTTGAAGTCGCGCTCACTCGTTGATAACGAAATGTTGATACAAGTTTTTCGGAAGCCTCCTCGTTTCCAATTTCATCAGCCAAATAAACGCTTCCAATAACCTCGGTAATGAGCTTTGTATCACGCGGCGCAACATCAAGTCGAACCGCATGCTTTGGAAAGGTTTTAATAACTTTGACAGTTTTTTGTAAAACCTCCGATGAAATATTGACTCCATCAACAAACACTTTTACAATCATCGATTGTCCGGTTTGCGCAAATGAAACAACAGGAGCCGTTACGGCTTGTTTTATTGGGCGAACAATAACAGAATTTTTAGGTGGAACTGTTACTGCAACGGCCTTTTGCCTTCCTGCAAGAATTCCCTTCGCAACAGTTCCTCCGCCGCCTCCTGGAAAAATCCAATTTCCAGCGCCACCTCCGCCGCCTCCTGGGGAAACAATGATTGTACCTCCACCACCGCCTCCGCCTCCCGGAGCATTGACCGTAACAGTTACTGAATCAGTTGCGCTATTCCCCGCGGCGTCATATACCGTCAGGGTAACTGCATGAGTACCAAGTGTAAAGGAAATATTTAAAACCGAAGCAGTGCTTGTGCCCAATAAAATACCACCCTCTCTCCATTCATATCGAACAATTGCAATATTATCAGTTGATGCCGAACCATTTAAGGTAAACGGCTCTGATCCATTATTATCCGAATCAATAATGGTTTGATCTGATCCTGCGCTAGCAACAGGAGGAATAATATCCCCTCCTCCGCCGCCAAATGGATTTACGCGAACAATCACCGTATCAGCGGCAGAATTTCCCGCGGCATCATATACCGTCAAGGTAACTGTATGAGTTCCCGTTGCAAAATTTAACGTTGTTGTTGGGACTGTTCGCGTTGCAAGTAAAAGCCCTCCTTGTCTCCATTCATACCTTGATTGAGTGTCACGTTTTCAGCACCTGAGTTGTCTATGTCAGTGACTGTAATATCTGGTCCAGCATTGGCAACGGGCGCGGTTGTGTCTCCGCCTCCTCCAGGACGCCAAGTTGTTTTAACACCGAACAATGCAGGTGTACAGGTATTGGTATTTTCACAACTCAAGGAAATCCAACCTGCATTTTCTGCCCATGCCCAACCTTGAAAATTTCCCTGCGCATCAATCGTTGTTTTAAAATTTCCCGTTGCACACGTATTTGTATTTGCACAATTGAAAGAAATCCAACCTAAATTTTCATTCCAAGCATATCCGGATAAATTTCCATTTCCATCATTTGAAACCCCATAGTTGCCCGTTGCACAGGTATTGGTATTTTCACAGCTCAAGGAAATCCAACCTGCATTTTCTGCCCATGCCCAGCCGGTGAGTGCTAAATTGTCAACCTGAACATTTTGAAAATTAATCCATCCAATATTTTCTCCCCATGCATATTTACTTGCGACATCAATATTTGCCGCATAGGAGATTGAAAAATTGAAAAATTGAAAAATTAAAAGAAGCAATATACCTCCCGTAGAAACAAAAAAACTTTTTTGTTTAAATTTTTGAATCATAATTTTTCAATTTTTCAATATTGTAATTTTTAATTACACGCTTCTCCCTCTACGCGTTTAATAACACACCGAGTTACCTGCAATGCATTTCCGTTCATAGTAGGAGTGAGTGTTGCCGAACTAAAATTTGTACCCACAAGCGCACTATAAATATCGGATCCGCTCATCATAGTGGGGGCAGTTGTTGTAGCTGGAGTTAATACGCCAGCTCGCGCCATTGCATCGCTTTTGAGAATATACACCATTGCAATAATGGCAATAAGCAGCACACCTTCTATAAAAATTCTTTTGTATTGTTGATTCATACCTCACATGCGCGTTTATTGCGAGGCCTCGTTACGAGGCCCCACAATATGCGTATTTTAATTTTTACACTGCTCTTTTATCAATTCCGCGTTTTCCATGCGGATACAATATCGATCACCTGTTTTTTGATCGATCATAATAATTTGACTTGTAGTGAGCTTCTTAATAGTTGCTTCATACGCATCCAATGATTGTGCGGTAATTTTTCCATGTTCATCAATTGACCAACTTCCCGATGCCGATGAAATTGACTTCACTCCCGTCAATGCATGTCCGCCTAAATTCAATTTCTTTGTTGAAATAATTTCACCAGATGCGCTAATCACATCGGATCCGGCTGATTTTTTAAGATCCGTTCCTGAAAGCTGATACCATCCCAAATCAACAACCGTCATAACCTTTCCAATTCCCACGCCATCAAATCCCTCAACTGCAACACCAATAATAGGCCCATTTTCAATTGCCTTCATAGCAACGCCGGCTTCAGAAGATGAGGTTAAATAATCACCTGCAATAATTGCTCCGTTTTCAGTATTAACCTTTACCGGAACACGTCCAGCGAGTGCAAGCCGCACCGCATCTGTCCCCTTATACTCATCACCCATAGTTAAATGCGGTTTTGTAGAGACGACTCCCACCAATCCTTTTTGATACGCAGTAGTAGATTTCTTAACTTTTCCGTTCCACCCCGCAACAACTACATCGCCCGCTTCAATAGATCCTACCTGACTATCAATAACCTTAATCCACTCTGCAACATCGATAGATCCACCCGAGCGAGTTGTTGCGTACGCATCTCCATCAACGCGAAGGTCTCCTGCAATATGTAAACGTGCCAATGGATTTGTGGTACCAATACCAACGTTTCCAGCATTAAAGTAAGTATCTCCGTATGCCGATAAATACACATTCGTTTGCATAGTGGGACCACCTCCCTCTGAACCTGATAATTTACTGTAATCTTTTGTAATTCTTCCCAATCGAATATTTCCATTCATGTCAAGCATGTAATTGTCTCCGTATGACCCCTCGGGATGTAAAAACATCATTGTCCATGTGTTTGCGTTTCCTCCTGTATAGGGTCCTCCGATATTAAATCCTTCATGTGACCATGCAAGTCCCCAACCTGACGCATCGGATTTCAAACGCGTATCCAAAAGATAAGGGTACGTAACTTGGAGTTCAACTGGTTTTTTGTATTCAAAATCATAATCACCAAACGCAATGTAACGTCCGAACTGATTAGTTCCTTGTCCTGCAAGCCCTGCAATTTGAAATTTTACTTGCGGATTTCAAGGGAAAAGAGAAAGGGCGCGAGCGCCTCGGCGAGGCGGTAGAAAAAGCACTTGGTGAGTCTGAGAGCTTGGTGCGAATTATTTTCAATAAAGAGGGGACTGATGGAAAGGACTTCATTATGTCCAACCGCTTTGCGTGCCCA
>LCBW01000032.1 GCA_000997465.1 Parcubacteria group bacterium GW2011_GWC1_41_7 | reverse complement strand
GACAAACAAACGAGGGTGAAAATTCGTTGATTTGTTTTTGCAACAAAGCAATATTGTTGCGGCAAGCCAAACCAACAACTTTAAATTTTTTCTGCTGGCGGACAACCTCTAGGGTTTGCTGTCCTATTGATCCAGTGGAACCTAAAAGAAGAATTTTTTTCATATTTTTATAGGCAAAGCAAAACTTATTTGTTCGTGTATAATTTCTAATTCCTCAACGGCAACGCCGGATTTGCGGATGTACTGTACGATTTCACTAATCAATCTATCAGGTGTGGAAGCCCCGGCAGTCACACCTACTTTGTCTGCATTTTCAAACCAGTTTTCCTTGATTTGCGAACTGTCATCAACCAAATACGTTGGTCTGCCGCATGCTATTCCCAAATCTTTGAGACGCTTCGAATTGGAGCTTTCTCTTGAACCGACCACCAGAATCACATCAACCATTTTCGCAAGCGCCTTTACTGCTTCTTGGCGATTTTGGGTCGCATAACAAATGTCAAATGCCGGAGGCAAAGTAAGATGAGGAAATTGTTTCTGTAAATAAATAACAATTTCTTTAGTATCGTCAAAACTTAACGTTGTTTGAGTAAGTATGACAATCTTTTTTTTATCGGAAAGGGTAAGTTTTTTAGCATCTTCTAAATTCTCTATTAAAACGGCTGAAGAAGCTTTAATCTCGCCCAAAACTCCTTTTGGTTCAGGATGGTCTTTATCGCCAAGATAGACAATGAAATAACCTTCCTTTTCGTATCTTTTGGCTTCAAGATGTACTTTGGTCACCAATGGACAAGTAGCGTCAATTATCGTTAGTCCTCTTTGCAAAGCCTCTTTATATAAAGACGGAGGACTGCCATGAGCGCTGAATATAATTTTGGCGCCTTTGGGGACTTCATTTATTTTTTCCACAAAAACAACTCCTTGTTTCTCAAAATCCGCAACCACCCGTCGGTTGTGAACTATCTGATGGCGCACATAAAGAGGGACCCCATATTTTCGGATGGCTACCTCAACAATCTCCACTGCCCGCTTAACACCAGCACAGAAACCTCTTGGTTTAACCAGATAGATTATTTTTCTTTTTTGAACTTTTGATTTATTTGTCATTTGTCATTTGACATTTATCATTTGTAATTTTCATTCCCTCTTGTGTTACATGTTACATGTTACAAGTTACACGTTATATGAAAGGAACTCTAAACACTTTCAATTTATAAATCACGATCGAATATAAAAACAAAAGGGGAAAGAAGATGATGCTAACTCCAATTATTCGTAATAAATCCATTTTCATCCCAAAGCGAAGGGTTAGATAATAAAGGATAAATTTCCAGTAAAAGAGAAAAAGGGAAAAGGCGATAAAAATCAGGGAAAAAATCTGTCCTAAAAGAGAAGTGGTTCTCGGTGGAGGAAAAAAGATATAAAAAACCAAGGTTATTAAAAACCAAAGAAAAGTCGGCAGAAGAGAATAACTCCAGGGAAGGAAAATATTTTTTAAACTTCCTTTTCCCCCAAACAGTCTGCCAAGAAATACAAGCAAAAATAAAACTATGATCGAACTAAGAATAAATCCAAAAGAAACCTTGCTAAAGCTTAGCGTTAGAACATAAGGATTTGTTCTTAAACCGTTTCTTGCCAAAGTAGAAAAAGAAAAATAGGAAAAAATCAAAAGGAAAACAAAAACCGACTGCGGCAAGTTTCCTCCCTTTGCCAGTTTACGGTAGGTTTCATAAGGAAAAACAATACTCCCGTAAATATTCTTTGAAAATAACAAAAAAAATTTTAAGCTTTTAAGCTTTATTTGCATAAAGAATAGGGGATCAATAACTAAATGATTATTTCCGCTTTGATATTTAGTCGGAGGTTAAACTGTTTTCATTCGGAGCAACTAAAAGCCATATTGGAAAAGGGAGACAAATTTTACAATTGATGAGCCGAAAAGAAAATAAAAAAGCAGGGAAATTGCTATCGCAAAAAACGTAAAAACAATCCACGGGTTATATTTGAGAAAAGGAACCAGTCTTTTATAGTGCGGCGTCAGAAAACCGATCTTTTGCGGAAAGAGGGAGGAAATCTCCTCCATTTTAGCAACCAAGTTTTTGTAGATTTTATCGTCTTTCATGAATTAGAAAGGTAAATTGGTAATTGGGTAAATAGATAAACATGTTTTATACAGTAATAATCTTTGATCCATTACCAACTTACCTTTTTACCCATTTACCCCAATTACCCAGCATCTCGCAAATTCTTTTCTCGCCCGAAAAAGCATTGATTCCGCGCTTTTGAAGCTGACGGAAAGTTTATGCGCAATTTCCAGAAGAGAAAATCCTTCGACGTATTTCAGTTTTAAGATTTTTCTGTATTTTGGTTTTAAAATATCCATTGTTTTTTCAATTGCCTGCTTGAGGATTTTTTCATCAAGCTTATCCTCCGGCGTTGAAAGGACTAAAAATAAAGGCTCCAGTCCAGGCGCTTGTGAAAAAAGGATTTTTTTAATTTTTTCTTTTCTATAAAAATCGACAATTTTTCGCTTGGCAATACTGCAAAGGTAAGTAAAAGCAGAACAGCGGAAGGTAAAGTCGCGGAAGGCCTCAAGAGAAGCAAGAAAGGTATATATCCTTTTCTTCCTGAACTTTTTTCTTTATAAAAAAGAAAAGTTTGGGACTGTATTTTTTGTAAAACAGTCTTAGAGAGTTTTCATCTCCTTTTAAGATTCCTTCAATTAGTTTCTTTTCATCCATATCCAAATCCAAATTTTCAGTTTTAAATTTCAAATTTTAATTTGATTTATTATACCAATTTGACAATATCTTTATCCATAAGTTACACTTATTGTGAAATGAATAAGGTTTATGCTGTTGAGATAGATCCAACTCTTTTTCCGCCGGCCCAGCATTTTGCAACCACAAGCGATCTTATCAATCTTCTTCTTCCAAACCTGATGATTGCTGCCGGAGTTATCTTTCTTGCTCTGGCTCTTATTTTTGGTTTTGGGATTATAAAAAGTGCCGGTTCCGGCGACGCACAATCTCTTGAAAAGGGAAGCAAGGCTCTAACCTTTGCCATTTTGGGCTTTGTTTTGATCTTTAGTTCATTTTTTATAATTCAGCTGATTGAAACGATAACCGGAATTAACATTCTAAAACCCGGAGTCTAAACAGAAGCACTTTATTTATTGCTTATTTAACGTTAAAATAATAATAGCTAAGAAATGTTTTTTGCTAAGTTTAAATTTTAATTTTTAATTTATGTCTCCGACTCCTTTTTACGGCGAAATAAAAATGCCAAAATATTTAGAAAGATTTGTCCCAGCCGGTTATGAAAATGTTCCGGGCGCCGGCCTTGTCATTTTTGCCAACGCCATTTTAAGGATATTTTTCATTGCCGCCGGCCTCTTTGCTTTGTGGAATTTTATACAGGCGGGCTGGATGTTTATGGCCTCAAGCGGCGACCCAAAACAAATCGGCATGGCAAGGGATAAAATTCTTTTGTCGATAGTGGGGCTTTTGATCATGGTCTCATCGTTTGTTTTAGCCGCTGTCTTTGGCATAATTCTTTTTGGCGATGCAACAGCTTTAATCCAACCAAAATTGCTGCTGCCCGGTCCGACGCCAGCGCCTAACTAAATAAATTGAAATCATATGATTAAAAAAGTCTTTGCTCAGGGAAAAGAAGTCGTACTGCCGCCGCTTGAAATACCCGGTCCTTTTGGAAAAGTCGTTCAAGCTTTCAATGCCGGCCATAACTTCGGTTTTATTATCGGCAATATTTTTAAAGTTATTCTTATAGCCGGAGGCTTATGGACGCTCTTTCAGCTGTTTCAGGCAGGTCTTAACTGGATCAGCTCCGGCGGCGAAGCAAAAGCAGTTGAGGCCGCCAGAAATAGGCTGACTTACGCGCTCCTAGGGATTTTTATTATTGCCGCCTCCTGGGGGCTTATCATTTTGGTTGAGCAAATGTTTGGAGCCTGTTTTGGCTTTAGCTGTGAAATTGATCTTACTCAGTTTGCGAACCCCGATTAATTTTTCTTTCGCTCTATTGACAAGAAAAGTAAAAATGTTCTACACTTGTTTTGCATACTGAAGAAGGAGGTGAAAAATGAAGAAAATTTTAATTGCATCGATTTTGACTGTTGCTGGTTTTTTTGTTTTTTCCGCTTTTGCTTACGCGCAAACTCCGACTCCGATAAAACTGCAGATTGTCCAGCCCACAGGCGCGTTAACAAACCTGAATACTATTTTAACTGCCGCCATCCAGCTAATCATTATTGTGGCTGGGCTCATAGCTTTTGTCTTTTTACTCTTAGGCGGAATCAAATGGATCAGCTCAGGAGGGGATAAAGGACAGGTCGAGGCAGCCAGGAATCAGATTATCCAGGCGCTTATTGGACTGGTTGTAGTTTTTGCGGCTTGGGGAATTATAAATTTGGTCCAGCAAATAACCGGAGTTTGTCTGGGGTTTGGCTGTGAACTGATTCTGCCCAAATTCCAATAGCGAAAGTAAAATAACAGGTCTTCAAATCCAATATGTCTACACCAACATCAACTTGGGATAGTTGTCTTGCAGACATTGGCGGGGAAAAGGTCGCCACCATAAAGTGTCTTGAGGTCCTTTTTGCCAATACGGTTTCTTTAATTGTCGGCATTGTCAGTCTGGCTCTTTTTGCCATGCTGGCAATTGGCGCCTTCAAATACCTCACAAGCGGAGGAGACGCTAAACAAACCGAGTCAGCCAGAAATACCATTTTTTACGCCATTTTGGGGCTGGTTCTTATTGTCAGCTCCTACATTATTATTAAAGCTCTGGAATATTTTACCGGAGTCAAACTAACCAGCTTTACTCTCCCTTCTGCCTGGCCGACACCAACTCCTGAGACTTGACACTTGCTTTTCTTTTTTGCATAATTTATTAAGTAAAATCCCATGAAAAAAATCCTTTTTATCTTATTGGTTATCACCTTCTGTCTTCTCTTTTTTAGTTTTAAAGCAAACACGCAGGCAGCTGCTGACTATACCAACCAAACTTATTCGGATTGGTCAGAGGCAAAAAAATGCGCTAAAACAGGAACTTGCGGCGAAGCCTACAGCCAATGGTCTATGAATTCCTCGCTTTTTTCACTCTCCAGCGGGACCTTTGGCGACCCCCCTAAACCCGGCGAGCCGCTTAAAGTATACAGGGAAAACTTTAAAAAAAGCGCTCTTGGCATGCTGGTCAATTTTACCGGTGCGCTTTATGACCATCCACCGGCTTCTTTTTCCTACTTTGCTTATGATGTTTTGCAAAATGCCGGCTTTGTCCCCAAAGCTTATGCCCAGGGAATCGGTTTTTCCGGTCTCGGCCCGATTTTTCCGATCTGGAAAACTTTCCGCAACATTTCTTATATGTTTATTCTTGTTATTTTAATAGTTGTAGGTTTTATGATCATGTTTCGGATGAAACTCGGCGCGCAAACTGCTGTCACTATACAAGCTGCGCTTCCAAATATTGTGCTCACTCTAATTTTAATTACGTTTTCCTATGCCATAGCTGGTCTTTTAGTGGACCTTGCATTCCTTATACAAGGCCTTTTTGCCTCCATGGTTGCTCCGTTGTCCTGGCAGTGTCCTGGTCAAGGTTGCACAGTCTCGTGGCAATACGCCCGAATGCAGAATTACAATGACAGCATTTGGTCGTGGGTATGGATTGTTTTATTTAATTCCATGCTCTATGGAGGCATCTTAGGAAAACTTGGAATTGTCACTTTACCAATCGTCTCCAATGTGCTCGACACCATTATCGGGATAATTGTAATTCTGATCATTTTCATAACAATGATCAGAATACTTTGGACCTTGATTAGGCACTTCTTTGTCGTCTTCCTCCTTGTGGTTGCCGGTCCATTTATGATTCTTTTGGGTGCAGTTAAGCCAGAAGTGGGCTTTGTCATGTGGCTCAAACAATTAATCGCTAATCTTTCAGTTTTTGTAATGGTTGGAATATTGATACTTTTTGCTCACCTTATTTACTGGGGATCAGCAGACCACGGGGCTTGGCAAAACTGGGATGCCATTAACCCATACCGCATTTCTGCATTTGGCGCGGGGGGCCAGCCAGCAACTTTACCCAGTTTTCAGTCAACAAGTGCAGATGCACTAGGGTTTCTAATTGGACTTGCTGCAGTTATTGCTACCCCATCACTTTCCCAAGCACTCAAAAACTTCATCCTGGGTATCAAGGGGCAGTACGGCGGCGAGATCATGGGTGCGGCTGCCATGGGTGCTTTCGCCGGAAAAGCTCTTGGCGCTAAGACACTCACAAACATCGCTGGAGGCAAAGGTATTCTGGGTAGTATTCCAATTGTTAGCCCGATGGCAAACCTAGCTGCAAGAGGTCTTACATCTTTGCCTGTTGTCGGACCTAGAATTTCCAGGGCTGGAATTGAAATCTCAGGCGCAGCAAGGGCGGGTTGGGCCGG
>LCBW01000031.1 GCA_000997465.1 Parcubacteria group bacterium GW2011_GWC1_41_7 | reverse complement strand
TTCTCCGAAAGAGATTCAACTGAAAAAAACCGGCTATGACGAGGAAAAGGTCGCGAATATTGAGCAGCACTATAGATGGGATAAGTAGGTGTTGGATTAGAGAAAGATGATGATAGCGACGAAACTTTCCAGACAATAACGACTCCATTTGCACATCACTTCCATGCGCATTCAATATCTCCGCAGCTTGTGAAGAAAATCCTTTGTCGCACCAAAAACGTGCTTCGAGAGACGCGTCACGCTGTTTTAATTCAGCGAGTACTGCGACGACTGGCGTAACGTGGCCGCCCGACCCCCCGCCTACCGCGAGTATTTTCATATTTCTCCTCTCGTTTGATACCATGAACAGTATAACGCGAAATTTGGAAAACTACACCAAGTGCGGCCGCAATAAACAGCATGCTCGTGCCGCCGAAGCTGAGAAATGGCAACGTAATACCGGTGAGTGGCATAAGTCCAGTCATGGCAGCGACATTGATAATAACATGCGAAGCTATCCAGCCGAATACCCCCGCAACAATGAGCTGATGCTCGGGCTTTTCTAATAGGTCCACTAAGTGCAATATCCGCATGAGCAGCAAGTAGAATATCGCCAGAATAAACACCAGGCCAACAAATCCAAATGTCTCTCCAAGGATAGCAAATACTGAGTCGTTGATAGCTTCTGGCAGATAGCCCGCCGCCTGCACACTGTTACCTATGCCCACCCCCTCAAATCCGCCGCTCCCTATGGCTATTTTGGCTTGTGCAATGTGATAGCCAGATGCATCGTCCACGGAAGCCTCATCGCCCTTAAGGAATGTTGTGACGCGATCAATTCGATGAGGCGCAGTGATGATCATCAGCAACCCGCCTACCAATAACAACGCGAGAAGAACGGCACCAATTTTCTTATCCACACCCGACACCACCAGCATACTGGTCGCAATTGCAAACAAAGCAATGCCTGTTCCAAGATCTTTCTGCAGCACAATGACAAACACAGCACATATCGCCATCAATACCATCACGGGTATAATCGTTTTGTCCCTACTGTTTATCAATCCGGCTTTCATCCGCTTGGCTAGAAATACAGCCAGAAATAACAGTACACCAAACTTGAGCAACTCCGACGGCTGGAAGGTACCGAGCCCTGGCACGATAAACCATCGACAAGCACCGCCCTATTGCCATGATTACACTCGCACCTTGCTTAATGACGAAATGCATTTCGGAAAGATCACTGCCGAATGACTCGTTCAGAACGTTTGCTCGCTGTGGACCGATAGCAAAAATAATTATCAATCCTATGAGCACCAGAATCGTTGTATACATCATGATCTTATAATCAGGATTGTGGCGACGAACAAGTGTTCGCGTCGTATTGCGAACCTGGCGCAGCGAATCACGCACTCTAAATATGCCCTCCAGCAATTGCCAAGTACACTCCTATAAGCGCGGCGACAGCACCGATCACCCAGAAGCGCATGGTCACCTTTGTTTCAGGCCAACCCGCAGCCTCAAGGTGATGATGAATTGGAGCAGAAGTAAAAATCTTACGGTGAAAGAGACGCTTACTGGTAATTTGCAGCAAGCTTGAACCTGCCTCAATCACAAATATAATCCCGATGATTGGCAGTAAAAATAACGTATTTGTAAACATTGCTACTACACCCAGCGCCACGCCAAAAGCGAAACTCCCAACGTCACCCATAAAGAATCTCGCCGGATAGATATTGAACCACAAATAGCTTAGCAGCGCTCCAACAACTGTGAAGCAGAATCCCGCCAGATAAAACTGACCTTGCAAAAGTGCGATCACACCAAACGCCGTAAAGCTTATGGCAAGCAATCCACCAGCAAGTCCGTCTAGCCCATCACTAATGTTCACCGCGTTGCCCGTCGTGCCCACGAGGCCGATCGTCTCACCGCGCTTCACCGCGTCACCCGGCTTCACGAGAACTTCCTTTAGGTGACAGTACACGGTGTAGCGGGCGAACTGGTCGTGCGAGATGAATACGCTATGGCCACAGCCACCGGGGCGGTTGGTGGTTACGAGAACGCGTCCATCCGCCGCCGCGAGCGCAGGCGCGCCGTAGCCGGAGACGAAGTCAACGCCCGCATGCGGCTGGCGCCGCGGCAGGTTGTTCGCCCCGTTGTACGAGGCGTAGGTCGAGGGGATGTAGGCCCCGGCACAGCCGGAGACGAAAACTGCGAGCAGAATCGCGAGAACCACTCTTGCGCCCATTCACTTCTCCTTTTTAATGGCTGTGATGGTGGCCGCTTGCCGGCGGGAAGATGATCTTCACGTCCATGCCGGGAGCGATGCGGAGCTCCGCGGGCTTCTCCACCCGGGCGCCGTCCGCGAGGACGACGGCCTTGGGGAGCCGCTGCCAGATCTCCGGCCACTGGGTCGTGAGGAACTTCCCGAGCGTCATGTCATTCCGCTCGTCATCCGCGAGGGTAAGGATGCCCGTGCCGTTGTGGGTGTGGATCGGCTCGTAGCAGAAGCTCTCGCCCTGCCTCGTAGAGAATCCCACGATGCCGAGGCCCTTCGGAACCGGTATCTGCTTCCCGTGCTCGATGTCGTAGACGGTGAGAAACGCGTGCGCTTCCGTTCCCTCCTGCGTTCCCGCGCAGGGACCGGAGCCCCCTCACCCAAAGGCAAGGCCGGGCAGGAAGACGAGGAGCGCAATTCCGAGGATGCTCACGATGGATCGCATCTTGTTTTTCCCCTTTCTCCTTAAGTATCGAATTGCTAAAAATAACATATCATGAAAACAACCTTTTGTAAAGAGAAAGCCCCGGTCCGCTTGAAGCGGCCGAGGCCCAGAACTGTCACGTTACCGCTACTCCAAGCTCAAGATGGTATTCCGAAATTTTGCTTACCGAAGAACCTCTACTACAATATCTAAGATTCTATGGCTACAAAATTGAAAAAATCAGAATGGGACAGGGCAGCAGCATTTTGGGACGCTGAGGCGGGCGAAAAGGGCGTATGGCATCAGGAGCATGACGTCGACCCCGTCATGCTCAAGGTTCTCGGAAATGTAAGAAACAAAAGGATCCTGGAAATCGGTTGCGGCAACGGTTATTTCTCGCGGATGCTTGCGCGTCGCGGCGCCAAGGTTACCGGAATGGATCTTTCGTCGAAACTGATCGATTTCGCACTCATGCGGGAGAAAGAGAAGCCCCTCGGCATACGCTACCTCGTACGCGATGCAGCACATTTACGGGATCTGAAGACCAAGAGTTTCGACATTGCGATCGGAAATATGTGCCTTATGGATATCGCGGACGCAAAAGCCGCTATTCGTGAGGCATCGCGCGTTCTCAAGGCAGGCGGGCGATTTGTTTTTTCGATCATTCATCCGATTTTCCATCCGCATTCGAAACACCGGCATATTTTCAAGAAAGATGGCAAGAAGTATTTCGGGTACACCGTGTATCGATACCTATCGCCAGCTGCTGAAAAATTTGTTATCTGGGCGAGCGGCGTTAAAGCGACCGCTTATCATCGCCCGATCGAGGTTTATATCAGGTACTTGCGCGCCGCCGGACTTCTCGTTGATACCTTCGAAGAGATCGCTACGAACAAGAAGGTCAAAAGAGCAAAGAAAGGAGAAAAAGGCGTGAAATGGAGGCGTTCGCGCTATCGCACTTCTGCAGAAAAAAAGATGAAGGAGATGACGCTAAGAGAGTTGCCCCAGTTTTTGGTGATCGGAGCGACGAAAGTAAGGTAGGAAGCCTAATAAAGGACTCCCTTCTTTGCTTAAGTTGGGGCAAGAAACTTACATGCACTCAAAAACCTCTTTGAAACTCCTCCCTCTTAAGGTAAGAAATTAAAACTTGCTCCACGGCATTTTTGATAAACGGCTTCCTGCCACGGAGCATTTCGGCAATATACTGCACGATCGGGTCGCTATCTGTTTTGAAATAGTCTTCAAGATGTTGATGGACTTCCTTGTTCTCATTCAATATTTTTTGATAAAACTTGGGCAACAAAAACCGATGGGACTCTTTAGAGGCAACGATCCCCTCTCTATCCGTTATGCTCGCCCAGCAGAATATCTCGTATTTACCGTCGGGGTTCAAATGGTAACCAACTTCTACTCCTAGAGAAAAAATCCGCTTTGGGATTTTCTTTGAGGGCCTCTCTGGCGCGGTTTGCGGAACCCTTCTTTGTTTCCTCGGAGGTCAGGGGCTGTTCAGAAATTCCACTTTTCACTTCCGCACCGACGATCTCCGCTTTAAGGCCCAGCTCCGACAGAGCCTCTTCCACATACCCCATCTTCTGCTCCGAAGTCGTGCCTACGGCGATTTTAAGAATCTTCATCTTTCGCTTTTAAGTATTCGGCCAACTGCTTCCAGGTTCCATCTGCCCCTTCGCCCCAAAATTTTGCCATTTCTTCCCAGGGGATCTCTGACGCCGGTCTGTCGTATCCGTCAGGAATAAAAAGTTCATCGATTGGCGTCGTTCTTTTCCCGGCGGGGACTAGGGCTAACCTGCCTTTTGAAACTCCGGTGAAGGCTACCGGCTCTTCGCCTGGTTCGCAGTACCCCAAACAGGCCCTCACCTCAACGCCGCGATCCTCTTTGCCCCTCATCAAGTTCAAAATATCCTCCGCTGTAAGCCATTTGTTTATGTATTTAATAAAAGGCCCCGGGAAACCGTTGAGCGCCTCAATGTAGAAACCGGCATCAGTAACCGCTACGGCCTTCCGAAGTTTATCGCTCGCCCACTTCGCCGAAAAAGAAGCGACCTCTTTCACGTCCATGCTCTGGATTTCCGGAGTTTCCAGTTTCTTTTGGACAAGATCGAATCCGAATCCGGCAATTTTCTTCTTGGCCACGTCAAACTTTAAATTGTTCCCAGTAACGTATATTATTTCTTTCATTATTCTCCCTATAATATACTATCGAATACCGTATGGAAAACGAAAACTCATCGTACGTTGGGAAAATGGTCGATACGGTGATCGACCGCCCCCTCAGAAGCACTCATCCGCAAACTGACACATTTTCAGGAACAGCGGTTCAAATCCATTGTTCTGCGCTAAGAACTTTGCTTACATTGCCAGATACGCTTCTTCGCCTTAAATAGAACGATAGAACGGAAGCGGCCAAGACGGTTCAATTCTTGTTTCCTCCGCGAGTAAAACCATTCTGTCGATGACGGACACATTCTTGTTTTAAGCCGCGTTATTTGTGATGATCTACGCATTCGACTGGCTAACGCGATCTCACAAAAGGAAGGCAGGGCATCTCTCCTAACATAAAAAATGAAC
>LCBW01000030.1 GCA_000997465.1 Parcubacteria group bacterium GW2011_GWC1_41_7 | reverse complement strand
CGGACGCGTGTATGAGGGAATGGTACGCGTTGGCGATTTTGTGGGTATTAAAAAAATAGACGGGAGTACGGATACGGGAAAAATTACAAAAGTATATACCTTTCATGGATTACAAAAAAAAGAAGTGCCGGAGGCAGGGGCGGGAGATATTGTCATGGTTGCGGGAATTCCTGATATTTATATCGGGGAAACTATTTGCGCAGACCCTGCGCAAGAAGCATTACCTGCGATTGTTGTTGATGAGCCGACCATTTCTTTGAATTTTTTTGTAAATGATTCGCCGTTTGGTGGGCGAGATGGAAAATTTGTAACTAATCGACATATTAAAGAACGGCTGCAACGGGAACTTGAGGTAAATGTAGGGCTTCGTGTTGATTTTTCAGCAAATGATTTTTATACCGTATACGGGCGGGGAGAGTTGCATATTGCAATTCTTTTGGAAAATATGCGCAGAGAAGGGTATGAGGTACAGGTTTCCCAGCCGCACGTTATTCTTAAAGAAGAAAACGGCTATACATTTGAGCCCTTTGAAGAAGTAACTATTGATGTGCCCGATGAGGTGTCCGGCGTAGTCATTGAAAAAATATCAAATAGAAAGGGCATTATGACGAATATGATTCCCGAACATGGAATTGCGCGGATGATTTTTGAAATGCCAACGCGCGGATTGTTGGGGTATCGAGGAGAATTTCTCATTGACACGCGCGGAGAGGGAATTTTATGCTCTCGGTTTATTGAGTTTCGTCCGTATGTTGGAGAAATTGAACGGCATAAGGTGGGGTCTATGGTTTCTATGGCAACTGGGAAAGCGCTTGCGTTTTCGCTCTTTAACTTACAAAATCGGGGAGTGCTTTACATCGAACCTAACACGCAGGTGTATGAGGGTATGGTTATTGGAAACGTTTCAAAAGGGATTGATATGGCAGTGAACCCTATTAAGGGGAAAGAACTAACAAACATGCGCGCTTCGCGCGCGGACGATTCAATTTTGCTATTCCCGGCGTTAACGCTTACTTTAGAGCGCGGACTTGAGGTGATGAATGATGATGAATACTTGGAGGTTACTCCAAAATATATCAGATTACGCAAGCAATTTTTAAACGAAGGCGATCGTACGCGAGCACTTCGTGAAAGGCGAAACGCGGCGTGCCCAAAGGGCTAAGCCGCACGTGTCGCATATATGCGATGCGTATATAAATTTTCTATAGAAGTGAAATAAATTCGCTATAGATCATAGGAGCCCAACCAACAGACTCTTTTAGCTCTTTTTTCATTTCTTCTTTCGAAAAAAGTTTTCCTTCTAGTATATGGGTTTCTTTAACTTTAATGTCGGGTGTGTCTCCCTCAAAAAGATAGACTAATCCTAAATGTACCGCCTCAACGGGGCGTGTTTCATCATTCAAAAGCCCTACTAATTTTTTTTGTACTAAGTTTCCAGAAAAGTTGACCTCTTCATCCCATTCGCGCATCAGCCCGGCTTCAATTACATCGTCAACACCTTCGTCAAACGGTTCAATGTGTCCGCCTATTCCAAGCATCCATTGATTCAGGAGACGCTTTTCAGATGCTGCTTCTAAATAATGGTACATAAAAAATTTTTCTTTATGCTTAAAGACAATGTAGGGAATAATTTGTTGCCACTGCGGATCTTCTTCAATTTCTTCTCGCGGAAGAAATATGTAGTTTTCCTTGATGAGCGCAAGATACGCATCAAGGTTATCTGTTTTGAGACCTTGCCAATTGCCATTTTTGAACATACTGTCACGATGAACGCATAGTGCTTGTTTCATGATTTTTACTTTATTGTATTATAGGCAATGTAGGGGTATTTCAAAAATTAGGGTACAATTTGATTGAACACATATTTTATATTTGTCATTTTGTATACATGTTCGGTAAATTTAAAATTCTCTATATTCATAACGAAAAAAGAGACCCCAAATATGGGTCTCATTTTATCAATGATTTAATTATTAAAAAGCTGAGGGAGAAAAAAATTAGGGTGGACAGCGTATATCCAGATCACAATATTGATCTTATGGGGCATCCTTTGCACGGCATTCGTAATATTTTATTTTTTTATTCTCTTATTACAAAAAAAAGAAATATTAAAAAATATAACCTTATTCAGGGAACGACCTATACGCCGCTTGCATTTTTAAATGGTACGGTTCCAGTGGTTTCTCATTTTGGGTCAACGGTATATGGTTTTTTAAAAAGTGTTCCTCCTTCTTCAGGATTAAAAACAGAGCATATGCAACTTTTAGAAATTATGAAAGCATTGCGTCAAGAAAATATTTTTGATGCGATGTATTCTACAAAAAAAGCGCTCAAGGATATTTCAGATATTGAAATGTATGTGGCCAGTAAAAGCAATCTCGTTATTGCAACGTCGGAGATAGTGAAGCAGGAGTTGCTTCATCATAAGATTCCCGAGGAAAAAATTGTGGTTATTCATAATGCTATTGAGGACTTTTGGTTTGAGGGTGAGATTATTAAAAAAACAAAGCCCATTGCGCATCTTGTTTACTTAGGGCGCATGGGGGACGATCCGTTTACCGTGAAACTGAAAGGAATCACACGGCTTCTCTATATTTTTAAAAAATTTAAAAAGATTGAAAAAACCGTGATTGGTATGTGCAAAAAAACAGAAGCATATGAATCTCTTTTTTTAAGCATCCCTCAAACGCACGTACACCTGAGTATCGCCAAAGAAGATATCCTTCCGATTTTAAGAAATCATTTTGGGGATATTTATGTAAACCCGGGGAGGTATGAGGGGTTCTGTTTAAGCCTTATTGAAGCAATGTCTCAAGGTTTAGTTCCAATTATATTTCCCATAGGTGTTGCTCCTGAAATTATTCGTAATGGAAAAAATGGTTTTATCGTTTCAAATTTGCAGGAGATGATTTTATGTATTAACATGATTAGTGGAGACGCGAAGAAAAGATATAAAATGGCACAGGCAGCCATTACAACAGCGAGTCAATTTAAATCAGATATTTTTGTAGATAATTTAAAAAACGCGTATAAAAGCATATTGCGTTAGTTAATCTTGTTTTTATATACACATGGTGCCCATGATAGTTGTAATTTTTACGTTTTAAAAATAAAATACATATAGCAACCGTACTTTATGAGGAGGGCATGACCATGGCCGGTGAAACAAATGCGCGTCGGCTTCCTGAGTCGAAAACGCCCTTCTGCACAAAATGCCATGCAAAGGGCGATGTTGCGGAAGAGATTGACTCGCGCAATTGGGTACTTCGGTGCCCGGTGTGCGGGATCGAGTGGGTACTTCGCATGAACGGCGATCATTCGCATGATGAATGCGAACAGGTCATCCGCAACGGACAAAAGGGGTAATCGCTCCCACCTCTTGCTTGCTTAAGAGTCCGCGTCTTAAGCAAGTTTTTATTGAACGAGAAGTTATTTTTTAAAGCAGATGAGCAGTGATTCCATATGCGGTGTCTGCGGATAAAAATCAAATCCGTACAATTTTATAGGAGTGTAGTTTTGAAGAAGAAGGAGCATATCATCATGCTGTGTTTTGGGATTACAGGAAAGATAGATAATTTTTTTTGGAGTACATTCAAGGATTGTTTTTGTCAGTTTGGGATGTAGTCCGGACCTTGGAGGGTCTACGATAATAACATCAGCTTTTTGAAGTATTTCTTTTTCTGTTTTTTCAGCGGATAATTCGTATGCTTCATACGGCACTATATTATTTGATAGGGCATTTTCTTTTGCCCGCAATGCCGCATGTTCATCAATTTCAACGCCAATCATGCGCTGATTTTTTTCCGCAAGACAAATACCAATAGTACCTGCTCCGCAGTAGAGGTCTGCGATGCATTGCGCTCCCGCAGTTTCTTTTTGAATGATTTCAAGCGCATTTTCAAAAACAGGCATATTGTTTTGAAAAAAAGAATCAAACCCGTATTTTATGGTGCGGTTTTTTATTACTTCCTCAAGAAAATTATCTCCAGATACATGTAACACCGCAGTTGTTTTTGATGCAGGAGAGAGGGGATTAGAATATATCACTAAAAATCCATTTATTCCAAGTAGGAAATGAGATACATTTTTAAGGGTTTCTCCTGCCTGTTTATTTTTTACATATAAAATGGCGATGCAGGTCTTTTTACTTTTGCTCTCCCGTAGAATAAGGGTTTTGAGATCGTCAAGGGTAATATTTTTTTCTTGCAAAATAGCTAGTATGGCTTGCGCGGCATCATTCATCGCAGGGCTTTACTTTTGTCCGATATCCTTCGGTTACCGGAGATATAAAAAAATCATCAATTCGCACTTCTTCTTCATAGAGGTGTCTTAGGAGTTCCTTTTTATGCGCGCATTGAATATCGTAGGGCATAATTTGCCAAGGACTGCAGGTGACGTAGTGATCTTCTTTTTTAGGTATGCGCTCTTTTGATTTTTTTAAAATTTCTTGCGGTCGCGCATAAAAAATATTTCGCTTCTTTTTGTATATATGTATGTTAGCTGTTTCTCCGCTCAGCACGCCAAACGCGCGTACGGGCTTTTCTTTGTACGTTCCTTGCGCGTGTCCTTCAAATGAAAATTCTGTAAAATCAATGGTTTCCTGTATGTTCATATGATACAATCTTTTTTAGGGATGAATTCCATTTTAAAATCCATTGAAAGCATTGTAGCACAATACGGCGCAGGCGGTGTTTTTTTTGCGTCGCTTTTGGAAGAAATTATTGCACCTATTCCGTCGGCATTGGTAATGATGGGATCGGGTGCATTTTTGCTCTCAGGGCCCATTCTTTCATTCTCGTTTTTAAAAACTTTATTTTTTACGATTGCCATTCCTGCCGCGCTTGGCGTAACACTGGGATCTTTTATTATTTTTATTTTGGCTTATTTTGGGGGAAAACCGACATTAGAGCATTTTGGAAAGTATTTTGGCGTGAGTTGGAGTGAGATGGAAAAAGCAGAAGAGAAATTTTCAAAGGGATATGCGGATGAAACATTGATTTTAATTTTGCGTATGTTGCCTATTGCGCCGAGTGTTGTGGTGAGCGCACTGTGCGGGCTGTTTCGCATGAATCCGTTGAAATATGCAGGGCTTACTTTTTTGGGAACTTTGGTGCGGGCTGGAATGCTTGGGGCGTTGGGATTTCAGATGGGGCGCGTATACATCAAATATGCCAGCATTTTTTCTCAAATTGAAAGCTTTGTTCTTTGGGCTTTTTTAGGGGTTATTGTGTTATGGATGCTTTTACGGATATGGCGTAAGAAAAAAAAATTACCTAGGGGTTTATCAAGGGATAAGTTGCGCTGATTTTGACCTCATGGTATACTATGCGTGTCAGCTTCAGACTCCCTGTCCAGCCGTAGCCAAGATAGTGGAGTTCTAGATAAGCAGGGGGTCGTTATTTAGGTTTATTGAGTCAATTCATGGCAGTTAAACTATTTGTTGGCAATTTGCCATACCGCACCTCACCAGAAGCTTTGAAAGCTTTTTTTGCTGAGGCGGGAGAGGTTGTATCAGTTGCAATCATCACCGATAAAATGACGGGACGATCACGCGGATTCGGATTTGTCGAAATGGCAGACGAATCAGCGGCTCAAAAGGCCGTTGAAATGTTCGACGGTAAAGAGTTTGAGGGCAGAGCTCTCAAGGTCAACGAGGCAAGGCCAAGGGAACAGGCATAAAGTTTCCTTATAAATTCTCCCTCCCTGCAAGGGGAGGGAGAATTTTACATTCTATTAAAATATTCTTATGAAGTGTGCAGGCATTATTCTTGCGGGAGGAAAAGGAACCCGCATGAATTCAAAAACTATCAATAAGGTGGCATTGCCATTTTGCGGCAAGGCGATGATTGCGTATGGCGTTGAATTGTTTTTAGGGTTTACCGACCCCTTGGTTATTGTGGTTGGCGCATATGCAAAAAGCGTTCAACGCGCGCTGAAGGGTACGCGTGTTTTATATGCAGAGCAAAAACGCCGACTTGGCACCGGGCACGCTACGCGCGTTGGAGTTGCGACTTTAAAAAAATATACACCCGATGTCGTACTTGTTGGATATGGGGATCACTTGATGTTTTACAAAAAAAGCACCTTGCAAAAATTTTTAACAGCACATAAAAAACAAAAAAACGCGGTTACGCTTATGACGGCAACATATACAAAGCCAAATGAGCTTGCATGGGGACGGATACTTCGAAATAAAAAAGGAGACGTCATAGGTATTGTTGAACAAAAAGATGCGACCCCTGCACAGAGAAAAATTTCGGAGTTGAATGTGGGGTTGTATTGTTTTGATTGGAAATT
>LCBW01000029.1 GCA_000997465.1 Parcubacteria group bacterium GW2011_GWC1_41_7 | reverse complement strand
GAAAAATTATTTGAGGAAATGCTGACAGCAGAAGAGGGCACTGTTGCCACCCAAAACCAAAAAATATTTACAGCAAAACTATCCGAAATCAACACGGGCAGAATTGAAAACTCCTTAGGCGAGCTTAAAAAATATGTTCAAAACAACCAGACAGCAGAAGCAATAAAAGTTTTAGAAAACATTGTCCCTTTCTATAAAGGGCAGGCCAGAGACTATTGACTTTAATAAAAATAATAATAAAATTAACTAAAAGAAAATTAATTTATGGTTCAGCAAATTTATAGCGAGGAAATAGACTTTGTGGAGTATTACAGGGTAATTTATAAAAATAGGCGCTTGGTTGCCTTATTTTTAGTTTTGGGAATAATTTTTGGATACGTGATAAACATTTTGCCTATTTATAATTATCGCGCAAGCGCGCTGGTAAAATCCGCAATGGTTAACGGGGGCTCTGTTGAGCCCGCAAGCCAGACTATAGAAAAAATGACAAACGGATTTTACGGCAAATATTCATCGGTATCGGGCAGCTATATCTCTCAAAATTTTATCCAGATTTGGTCTGACAATAGGAATGCGGAACAGGCAAAAAAAACAGCAAGCGAGGTTTCAGATAAAATAATAAAAGAGCAAAATGAATTGGTTGCCAAGGAAAAAACGTATAAACTGGATAAAATAGAAAGCCTTAAAAGCATAATGAACAATTATTTGTCGCGCGGACAGGAGGTTGCGCTTTTTCATATGGAAATAATTAGAATAGAGGACCAAGTAAGTGGCGCAAAGCAGGCCGAGCTTTTAGGCGACATAAAGGTTCAATACAGAAAAATAAGCCTTCTAATGAGTTTAATTTTGGGTGCGTTGCTGGGCGTTTTTATCGCCATTTTTTATATTTTTTCAAAAGACTGGTGGCTCCGCGCTAAAGAAAAATTCTAAAAAAAAGAAAAATTTCAATTTTAAATTGTGGCAATGAATTTACGATACAAAATAATTTTATTAATTCTGCCATTAGCGTTTTCGGCATTTGCGCAAAATGTTTTCGCTGACGAGGTTGGAGACAAGCGTTTTTTTTATATTAACTCGTCATATGATCAGGCAGAAAGAGAAAAAATAAATGCCGTGCTTGTCAGATCAACCGGCAGGCTTTATTTTTACATTGATGAAGGCTGGTGGAATACTGAAAATCAAGTAGCGCAAAAAGAATATCTGGACTTATTGGGGGTTGAATTTGAAAATAGAATTTATCCAATATTAAGTTCTTTTTACGGGCGGGAATGGATTCCCGGCATAGATAATGATATAAAAATTACCGCCTTGTTGCATCCCATGAAAAAGGAGGCGGGCGGGTATTTTAGGTCAAACGACGAATATGAGAAAATACAGGTTTCGGACTCTAATGAAAGGGAAATGGTTTATTTAAACGCCGAGTATTTAGATAACTCGACGCTTATCAAAAGTTTTTTGGCGCACGAATTTGTCCACCTCATAACATTCAATGAAAAAACAATAAAAAATGGGATTGAGGAAGAAACGTGGCTAGATGAAGCAAGGGCTGAATATGCGTCCACGCTTTTGGGGTATGACGATAAATACCAGGGCAGTATTTTGGAAAAAAGAGTGCAATATTTTTTGGAAAAACCAAACGGGCCGCTGACAGAATGGAATAACACA
The DNA here is from genome assembly GCA_000997465.1 of Parcubacteria group bacterium GW2011_GWC1_41_7. Lineage (GTDB taxonomy): Bacteria > Patescibacteriota > Minisyncoccia > UBA6257 > HR35 > LCBW01. The sequence goes on along the minus strand of LCBW01000029.1, from coordinate 4,735 downwards.
AAATACGATTATGGAAGAATTAGCATGTTTACTCATTATTTGGCAGACCACTATGGAGTCGGTATTTTGAGAGATTCGTTAAACTATTCAAAGGCAGGAATAGAAAGCATAAATTATGCTCTTAAAAAAAACGGTTATAATAAAAAGTTTATTGATATCTTTGGAGACTGGGTTGTTGCGGTTGTGATAAACGATTGCAACTACGGTTCAACTTATTGTTATCTAAATAAAAACTTAAAAAATATTTATATCAACCCTATAATTAATTTTTTACCGGTCACAGGGAACTCAACGCTGACAATGTCTGACGGCGCAAAGGCTTGGTCGGGGAACTGGTATAAAATAATAGGGGGCGGAGGCGGGTCGCTGGATTTTGTTGCCATATATAGCAAGAAACCAAGCCGGTGGTTATATTGTTAAGTTTATGGCGCTTGATAAAACACAAAAAGGCAAAATTAGCCTAGAAAATTTTGGAAAAGAAATTAACGCTCTTTTTGTGGTTCCTTACGTTCAGGCAGATAAAGCAAGCGATTACTCTTATTTTTTTTCTTGGGCAGCCTCTATTAGAAGAGACCAGGGGGACGAGGCGGAAATTGAAAAGCTGCTTTTAATAATTGACGGTTTGAAGAAAAAAATCGCCGAAATATTGGCGCAAAACGGCCAGAGCGCCGGGCAATGCGCAATAACAAGCAATCTTTTTTTGGGCATGGAAAACAATGCCGAAGTAATGTGCTTGCAGAGATTTTTGAAATTGCAGGGCCCGGATGTTTATCCTGAAGGGCTGGTAACAAGTAATTTTAGAAGCCTAACGAGGCAGGCGGTAATAAGATTTCAGCAGAAATATATTTCTGAAATATTGACCCCCGCAGGGCTTTCTGCCGGTACAGGTTTTGTTGGAGAAAGAACAAGAGCCAAAATAAGCCAGCTTTGGTAAAAACAAAATACCGGGCAATGCGCAATTATGGATGCAAAATTAGAAAAAAGAATAAGGGAAAAAATAAGGGAGATTCCAAACTGGCCCAAACATGGGGTTAGCTTTAAGGATATAACCCCCTTGCTGGAAGACAAGCTGCTTTTTTCAAAGGTTATTGATGAGCTGGCAAAACCGTATTTAAAAACAAAAATTGACAAGATTGTTGGAATTGACGCCAGAGGTTTTTTGCTGGCCTCGGCCTTGGCCTATAAATTAAAAACCGGTGTTGCTATTATAAGGAAAAAGGGCAAACTCCCGGCAAAAATAATTTCTAAAGAATATTCTTTAGAATATGCCAGCAACACAATAGAAATGCACCAGGACTCAATTTTGCCAGGCGAAAAGGTTTTGATTATTGACGATGTTTTGGCCACAGGAGGAACCATAAAAGCGGCTTTGGGGCTGGTAAAGCAATTAGAAGGGAAAGTTTCGGGAGTAGAATTTTTAATTGAGCTTAAATATCTAAATGGAAGAAGAATAATTAAGGGCCAAAAAGTAAAATCTTTAATAAGCTATGGAAGCCCGCAGAAAAAACAGGACGCCAAGGAAGCGGCAGAAATAGGCCTTATAGGGGGATCGGGGTTCTACCAGTTTTTTGGCAAAGACGCGAAAGAAATAGAAGTTGATACAGAATTTGGAATGCCCAGCGATAAAATAACAATAGGAAAAATTTTCGGCAAAAAGGTCGCTTTTTTGCCCAGGCATGGTAAAAAACATAGTATTCCGCCGCACAAAGTGCCATATAAAGCGAATATTATGGCATTAAAACAGCTTGGGGTTAAAAAAATAATAGCTTCAAGCGCGGCAGGATCATTGCAAACAAGAATAAAACCCGGAGACTTTGTTTTGCCCGACCAGTTTGTAGACAGGACAAAAAACCGGGATGATACCTTTTTTAACGGCCCGAAAGTCGCCCACATAGAAATGGCATATCCTTATTGCAAAGTATTAAGAGAAACAGCCAAATTGCAAAGTAAAAGGATTAAAATTAAATGCCATCCGGCCGGAACAGCGGTTGTTATTGAGGGGCCAAGATTTTCAACCTTAGCCGACAGCCTGTCTTATTCAAAAAACGGCTGGGATTTGATTAATATGACACAATATCCCGAGGTTGTCTTGGCCGCAGAGATGGGAATTTGTTACTTAAATATTTCCATAATCACAGATTACGATGTGGGAGTATACGCAAAGTCAAAAACGAGCCCGGTGTCAATTGAACAGGTTTTGTATAATTTCAAAAATAACACGGAAACATTAAAATATTTTATATCCAAAATTATAGAAAATATTGGCGGACATGACAGCTGCGAATGCCAAAAAAAATCAGAAAGAGCGCTTGTGAAATAAATGAAAAAAGAAATTTTTTTAAAATTAAAAGTAAAACTCCCAAGGATTAAAAAAAACGTTTCCCTGAAGAATTTTACCACTTATAAAATCGGCGGACTTGCTGAATATTTTTTCGTTGCAAAAAGTAAAGAAGATTTGATGGGGGCGGTAAAAATTGCAAAAGAATTTAAATGGCCTATTTTTATCTTGGGCGGAGGAAGTAATCTTTTAATTTCCGATAAAGGGCTAAAGGGCTTAGTGATAAAGATGGATATTTTAGGCATAGAATTTAAAGGAAATAAGGTTTATGCCGGAGCGGGAACAGATTTAACAAATTTAGCCTACTCCTCATTGGATAACGGGCTTTCGGGGTTGGAATGGGCGGCTGGCATTCCCAGCGCAACTATTGGCGGGGCAGTTTACGGAAACGCCCAGGCGTTTGGAACCAGAATTTCTGATAATATAAAAAGCGTGGAGGCGCTGGATTTGAAAACCTTAAGAATTATAAATTTTAATAAAAATCAATGCGCGTTTTCCTTAAAAAACAGCATTTTTAAAAAAAACAAGAAATTAGTGATAATTTCCGTTATTTTGGAACTAAAGACGAATAATAAAAAAGAAATCGCAGAAAAAATAAAAGAGCATTTGGCTCATAGAAAAAAGGGGCACCCTGTAAATTTTCCTTCAGCTGGTTCAACGTTTGTGAACCCTGAAAAAAAGATTATCGACAAAAGGTTACTTAAAAAGTATCCTGAATTAAAAAATTTTAATGAAAGGGGAATAATTCCCGCAGGGTATTTAATCCAAAAAACAGGTCTTCAGGGCAAAATAATAGGAGGCGCGCAAATATCTCCAATGCACGCCAACTTTATAGTTAATATAAAAAATGCAAAAGCAAAAGATGTTTTGACCTTAATAAAATTGGCGCAAAAAAAGGTTAAAAAAACTTTTGGCATTTTGCTTGAGGCCGAAGTGCAATTTATTGGATTTTAAAATAAAAAACAAAAAATATGAAGATTATTATAAAAACAAAAGATTTGGAGCCGAGCGAAGCCCTTAACAAGTTTATTGAAGAAAAGTTTTTCACTCTTAAAAAATATGTCAGCATTTTTAAAAAAGAAAATGAGCTTGGCAAAACGTTGGCGGAAATTTTTGTTGAGGTTGAAAAAGAAACAAAACATCACAGAAAGGGGGATATTTTTTTGGTCAAAGCCCAAATGAGTATGCCCGGCCGAAGTATTTTGGCAGAGGAGAAAGGAGATAATATATTTTCGGTTGTGGTGGCGGCAAAAGAAGAGCTAAAGCTAGAAATTGAAAAATATAAATTAAAAAAAATTGACAAAGCGCGCAGGGGCCAAAGGAATTCTAAAAAAGAAATAATAATATGACTCCCTCAAAAATATTTTTTACCAGAGGCGTGGGTGTTGCAAAGCGCCAGCTTATGTCTCTGGAAATGGCGTTTAGAAACGCCGGAATTGAAAAATTCAATCTGGTTACGGTTTCCAGTATTTTGCCTCCCGCTTGCCAAAGAATAACAAAGGAAAAGGGGCTTGAAATGTTAAAACCAGGCGAAATTGTTTTTTGTGTAATGGCGAGAAACGCCACAAACGAGCCAAACAGATTAATTGCAGCTTCTATCGGATGCGCGGTTCCTGCCGACAAAGACCAGCAATACGGATATTTATCTGAACATCATTCTTTTGGCGAAACCGATGAAAAGGCCGGGGATTATGCCGAGGATTTGGCGGCAACAATGCTGGCAACAACATTGGGAGTGGAGTTTGATTCTGATTCTGCTTGGGATGAGAAAGAAAAAGTTTTTAAGATGTCTGACAAAATCGTCCGCACAACTAATATAACCCAGTCTGCCCAAGCAAATAAAGACGGGCTTTGGACAACAGTTGTCGCCTGCGCTATCTTTGTCCCGTAATTTTTAATACTAAATACAGCTAAACCGCATTGAATAAATGCGGTTTTTCGTATAGTATTATATATACATATATTATGTCAATTTTGTCTAAAATTTTTGGCGATGCCAATGAAAAATATATAAAAAGCCTCCAGCCGATTGTTGAAAAAATAAATTCTTTTGAAAAAGATTTTGAGAAATTTTCAATAGAGCAATTAAAAGAAAAAACAAAAGAACTTAAAGAAAGGCTGGCAAAAGGCCAAACTTTTAATGATATTATGCCAGAGGCTTTTGCGTTGGTCCGCGAGGCTTCAAAAAGGACTTTAAACCAGCGCCATTTTGACGCCCAGTTAATCGGCGGAATTGTTTTGCACCAGGGAAAAATTGCAGAGATGAAAACCGGCGAGGGTAAAACTTTAGCTGCAACTTTGCCAGCGTGTTTAAACGCATTAGAAGGTAGTGGGGTGCACATTGTAACTGTAAACGATTATCTGGCCAAAAGAGATATGGTTTGGATGGGCCAGGTT
>LCBW01000028.1 GCA_000997465.1 Parcubacteria group bacterium GW2011_GWC1_41_7 | reverse complement strand
TCCGCTCGTCAGGCATATGAGATAAATCCTTTTTTAAACATTGACGTGTTTTCGGAAGGAATTACCGCACAGAATCTGCAGCATTTTTTACTTAAACCAAAAATAAATCTGCTGATTGAGGAAATGGATCATTTGCCTCTTAAAATTGCCATGCGCGAAGTTGCGCGAAGCAACGGTATCCCAGTTATTATGGTAACAGGCAATGGCCCTAATCTTATTTTGGATATTGAGCGTTATGACACAGAACCGGAGCTTGCGTTACTGTCGGGGCATTTGAAGCAAAAAATAATTGACGCAATTAAAGATCCTAAAAGCAAAGATTTTCCACTGTCAAAAAAAGTTTTTCTTGCACGCGATTTTATAGGAACAAAACTGCTTACCGCGCGTTTAAAAGAATCATTTTTGGAGGTAGGAAAAAAATTAGCGGGCATTCCACAGCTTGCAGAGGCATCTTTTCTTCGTGGCGCAGTGCTTGGATATGTTTCCCAACAAATTATTTTAGGAGAAAGGGTTTCATCAGGCAGATACCAAGTTCGTCTTGATACGTTGTTTAAGGGCAGAAAATGAAAAGCTATTTTGTGTATCCTAAGGATATTTGTAAGAGAATTCAAGAGCTTAAAACAAAAGACCCTGCTATTTGGGAGAAAATGGGAAAGCGGGTATTTGATGCATTTATTCCGTTTGTTGTGCAAACAGTTCCCGCATACAAGAAATTTTTAAAGCAACAGGGGATACAAAGCGCGCATATTGGGGGGTTGCACGATATCCAAAAACTTCCCATCATTGACAAGGAGAACTATCTTCGCGCTTTTTCCTATGAAGAGTTGTTTTCACATAAAAACTTTAAAGATAGCACGACAGTTTCTGCAACATCCGGCTCAACGGGGGAACCGTTTTATTTCCCCAGGAGCGATATGCACGATAGTCAGTATGAATACACCGCGGAGATTTTTTTGCGCAATCAATTTGATGTTGAGAAAAAATCAACGGTGGGTATCATTGGATTTGGACTGGGGATTTGGATCGGCGGCATATTCACGTATAAAACGTTTAACCGTATTGCAAGTCGTTTAAAATCATTCACACTCGTTCCCATTGGTCCGTCAAAAGATTTGTTTTTACGGACTGTAAAAAAATTTCAACATACCCACGATCAACTCATTCTTATGGGATACCCTCCGTTTATAAAAGATATTATTGATCATGCGCCCGCCTACGGAATTAATTGGGAAAAGGGAAGAGTAAAAATTCTTACAGCCGCAGAAGGGTTCACAGAGTCATTTCGCGGGTATATCGCAAAAAAAACAGGAATAAAAAATCCTCTGCAAGACATTTTAAATATTTATGGAACAGTTGAGTTGGGGACCATGGCGCATGAAACATCTTTTGCAAACCTTATTCGAAAAATAGCAGTTGAAAAAAAGGATATGTTTAAAGAAATCTTTCCTCTTGCGCATCGTACCCCGACGCTTGCTCAGTACCATCCGTATCTTGTGCATTTTGAAGAGCAAGGCGGGGAAATTTTGGCAACAGGATACGGATCATCTATTCCTCTCATTCGGTATCGATTTCCGGATCTTGGGGGAGTGTTATCGTACGATCAGATGCTGGAAAAGTTGAAAGGGTGCGGAATAGACATACAAAAGGAAGCAAAAAAAGCAGGAATCGAAAAACAGATATTAAAATTGCCGTTTGTGTATGTGTATGAACGTTCCGATTTTTCCGTCACGTTTGTGGGAATAAATTTATATCCTGATTACGTGCGATCTGCCATTCAACACAAAAATGTATTTCACCACTTAAGCGGAAAGTTTTCAATGGAAATTTCTTATGACAGTAAGCACAATCAATTTTTGCATGTACATATTGAGTTACAAAAAAATAAGGGAAAAAATACGTTCTTGCAAAAAGAATTAGAAAAAAGAATAACGGAGGTGTTACTTCGGTGTAGCACCGAGTATTACCATTTGTATACCTCAGGGGTACAATCGTATAAAGATCAGTTGACGCCGCGCGTGTTTTTATGGGAATATGAGCACCCGCGATATTTTAAGGGAGGTGGAAAGCATCGCTGGACAATCGCGGCGTTGTAATCATAATGTTGTTTACTGAGCCTAAGCTCAATAAACAACGATGCATTATGAAATAATGCATCACGCAACTGCAGATTGCAGTATGTAATCTGCAGTGCAGAAAAATCAAAATGACAAATTAAAATGCAATAATGAGTTTTGTGTACCTAATTTTAAATTTTGAAATGTAATTTTAATTCTTAATTTTTGATATTTGATTTTACAATAAGAGTATGGATACGGTTTTAATCGCAAACTCCCTTGTATATATTGCGCAATTTTATCTTGCGCTTGTGGTGGGATTTTATAATTTTAAACACGCCTCAAATAAATTATTTTTTACCTTTGTGTTGTTTACGGTTTTTCAGGGGGTGTTACATTTATATACCACTATTACGCCCATTGAAGAGGCAACGGGATTAAAATTGCGTCTTGCACTTGTTCCTATTCCTTTAATGCTTTTGTTCCTATTTCTTTTTGTTGAAAAATTTCCAGACAACCGACATGAAGTTCATCAGGGGGAAATTTGGTGGTTTATACTTGCTCTTTTTTTGACGCTGACGGTTTGGACACCTTTATTTATAAAAGATGCAGTATTTGGAGAAGGAGTTTTGACGATCTACAAGGGTCCTCTTTTTTATCTTTTCTTTATTTTTATTGTCGCAACAATTTTAGATGCGTTTGTTGTGTTGGTACGAAAAATTGCAGTTTCAAAAGGGAGGGAACGGAAAAATCTCATATTTGTTTTAGTTGGAGTGATTACGTCTTTTGTACTGGAGGCAGTAACTCAATTTATTTTGCCTGATTTTTTTGGTATTACTATTTTCTTGCGTTACATTTCACTATTTACCTTGCCGATGCTTTTGGCAATTGCGTATGCAATTATTGGGCATCGCATTTTGGATGTGCGTACTATTCCAGCGCAGGTATACACCCTCCTTATTTGGGTGATCGTGCTGCTTGGAATCGTATTTAATCCGTTTGCGCAAAGCTCGGCATTCAAGGCGTTTATTTTTATTCTTACTATTTTACTTGGGGCGCTTTTGACACGCAACGTTGCGGAAGAGATACGTCAACATGATGAAATTAGGCGGCTTGCAACAGAACTGGGCCAAGCAAACAAAAAGCTTAAAGAGTTAGATCAACTAAAATCGCAATTTGTTTCATTCGTATCGCATCAGCTGCGCGGACCGCTTGCTATCATAAAAGATTTTTCGGAAATGTTAACGCGGGGATCGTACGGGGAGATTTCCAAAGAAGCGCAAGATCCGATTATGAGCATTAATCAAAGCTCAAAACGGCTTATGATGCTGGTAAATGATTTTTTGGATTTGCGAAAAATAGAAGAGGGAAAAATGGATTTTGCATTTGCCGAGGTTGACATAGTGAAGCTCATCAAAGAAATTGAGAAAGATTTCAGGGTACTTGCGGATGAGAAAAAATTAAAAATGGAGACGCAGTTTCAGTTTCCCCAAATATTCGTACATGTTGACGAGCAACGATTGAGACAAGTCATTCAAAATCTTCTTGACAATGCCATTAAATATACAGAAAGCGGATGGGTGCGCATTGAGGTGATGCAGGGGAATCAGGGAGAAACGCGTCTGACAATTTCTGATTCAGGAAGGGGGATGAGTGAAGATATTGTCAAAACTGCCTTCGATCAATTTACGCGCGATAAAGGAGTGCGTACCATTGTGGGGACAGGCTTAGGATTGTATATTGCAAAACAAATTATTACCGCGCATAAGGGAAGAATTTGGGCAGAGTCGCAGGGTGAGGGAAAAGGATCAGTATTTTGCATTGAACTGCCAAAAGTTTTATAGGTATAATTTTATAAATTATGATAAGCGAGCAATCATTGTATCAGCCTGATAAATTTAAAGTACACCTGGGGAAAGGAGATCATATCGGTTTTTGCACGTTTTGGAATGAACCGGAAAAAGCAATTGCATTGGCGCCCGAACTTTTAGAAAAATGTGCAATTATCGGAACGCTCTATAGTCGGCAAGGAGTGAATATTATTTTGAGAAACCTTGCACTCAACCCGCACATCCGCGTAGTGTTTGCGTGGGGATATGGAGAGCTTTCGCAAACAAAATTTGGAACCGCAGGACGTGATATTTTGTTTGCGTTGTGGGAACGGGGCGTGAATGATGACGGGAGTATTCCTAACACTAATTTTTTACTTGAGAAAGAACTTGATGTAACAGTGGTTCGCGATATTATCAAACATGTGCAGCTTGTTGATATCAGCGAAGTGCCACTTGATAAGGTATTGACGCAACTGCAAGTGCAGGAAAGCGATGTTTATATGGAACCCGTGCGATTTGCGGACGCTATTCCAACTGCTGTTGAGCGATTTCAGTCGGAAAATGTTGGATGGCTTGCGCGCGGAAAAAAAGTTATTGACGTATGGACACGGGTTGTCCAGCGAGTAATGTTGTATGGCGCAATAAAAGGAACGCAGTATGGATCAAAACAAAAAGAACTCATGGGATTTAGCTGGGTCATAGACGATGAAGATCCTGATAACCCCGTGCTCCCGGATGAGTGGCCGCAGGACCTGCGTGAAGTAACCGGCGCAACGCAAGACGCTATTGAGCAATATTTTAAGGTATTTTTATCAAAAGAAATGCCAGCAGGCGTGCAATACACCTATGGAAATCGGCTTATGTGCTGGGGGCCGAATTGCTTAGATCAAATAACCGATTCAATAGAGCGTAATTTTACACTGTCTCCTGATACGCGTCGGGCGGTAATGACCACGCTCATTCAATTCTTACAAACTGATGGAAAATTGCATATGCTCTCAACGTTTCGGTCGCACGATATTTTCAAAGCCGCAATTCCAAACGCTTTTGGACTGCGAAAATTGCAAAAAGAAGTTTCAAAACGATTAGGGTTTGACATGGGAGCACTCCACATTGTTTCAAATTCCGCGCACCTCTATGAAGCGGATTGGGCAAATGCAAAAAAACTTATTGCGTGCGCGTTTACTGAACGCGATCCAAGTCTAGTATTTGACGCAGAAACAGAAGGTGACCCACGAGGAAATGCACGCATAGAGGTCGCAAATGGAAAAATTCACGTAACTGTCATGGGAGTAGATGGCATTGAACTTATACAACTGGGGGGTGCGTCTGCGCATGAGGTGGTGCGGAAGCTCGGACAGATGGATTTATTTGCGGATGCAACACATATGTTGTACATTGGAACGGAATTGGAAAAAGCCGACTTCGCACTCAAAAATGGATTAGCATATACACAAGATAAACCGTTGGATTTAAATAAAAAGGCAACATACGAAAAATCAAGCGAAAAAAGTATATGCGAAAGCTCAGAAGGATCAGGCCTGTGTTAAAAGTGTCGGGGTGCCCGGACTCGAACCGGGAGTCGCACGAACCCGAATCGTGTATGTTAGCCATTACACCACACCCCGAAGATATACCTCTTGCATATCAGTTTTGATTATAATTTAATAATCAAATAAACGCACTATGATAGAAAGCATAAACAATTTTTTAACGAAAGCTGAACACCTGTTTATTGTTTTTTTTAACCTCGAATTTTGGCAAAAAGTAGTCAGCGGCCTCATTATCTTATTTGTGGGAATGATGCTAGGAAGTAAGGCAGTACGTGAGTGGTTGCGGCGTGTGCGAAAGCACTAAGCCGCAAGCCGCGGCGTGTGCGAAAGCACTAAGCCGCAAGCCGTATTGCGAAGCAATAGCGGTGCCTCATGGTATTTTTAAAAGTAGCAGCGTTATAATCAGTGGTGAAGATGGAACCTCTTGCATCAAAAATCAGGCCTGAAAAATTAGAAGAGTTTATTGGGCAAAAACATTTAGTTGGCGAAGGAAAGCCGATTCGCACCGCTATTGAAAAAAATCACATTTTTTCATTTTTACTATGGGGTCCGCCGGGAGTAGGAAAAACAACACTTGCGCGATTGTATGCAAAAGGGGTAGGCGCTCGTTTTTATCAAATTTCTGCCGTGTCTGCTGGGAAAGATGATATGCGAAAAATTATTCGCAACACCGCATCCAATCAACCAACCATTTTATTTTTGGACGAGATCCATCGTTTTAACAAAGCACAGCAGGATTTTTTGCTTCCGTACGTTGAAACCGGGCATTTGTATTTAGTGGGAGCCACAACTGAAAATCCGAGCTTTGAGGTTATTCCGGCACTTTTATCCCGTTGTCGTGTGTTTGTGCTTAATGAACTTTCAAACGATGAGATGCAAGAAATTATTGCGCGTACGGAAATTAAAATAGATGATGAGGCGCGGGACTGGCTTATTCAAGTAGCTGGTGGAGACGCGCGACAAGCATTAACACTTTTGGATCAAACAATAGGGCTGTATAAAGAGATAACGCTTGAAAATTTGAAAAACGCATTGCAATCAAAACATCTACGCTACGACAAAAAAGGAGAGGAACATTACAATACCATATCCGCGTTTATTAAATCAATGCGGGCAGGCAACCCTGATGCGGCGCTTTATTATTTGGCGCGTATGGTGAGTGCCGGAGAAGATCCAAAATTCATCGCACGCAGGATGGTTATTTTTGCAAGCGAGGATGTTGGGCTTGCGCAGTCAACTGCGCTTGTTATTGCAAACGAAGCATTCAAGGCAGTTGAAACTATTGGATATCCAGAGTGCGCGATTAATCTTGCACATGCGGCTTCGTATCTTGCACTGTGCAAAAAAGACCGCTCTGCATATGAGGGGTTGCAACTGGCGCTGGAGGATGTAAAAAAATTAGGAAATCTTCCGATTCCGATGAAATTGCGTAACCCCTCAACAAAACTCATGAAAGAAATGGGATACGGGGTGGGGTACGAGAAATATAATAAAGAAGATCTATTCCCGCAGGAACTAAAAAACAAAACGTATCTTAAAAAACACAAAGAAAAGGAGTAGCGCAGTTGTCCACAAAAAATATTGACTGTATAAAAAATATAGGTATACTTATACTGCTGTCACTTAGAGAACCAGGTAGCTTGCTACTGAAATTCAAAGGGTGGCAGCATTTCGTTTTGCCAATTTTTTAAAAATATGATAAAGTAAAGTCAGCAATCTCGGGGAAACCCGATTTTCTGTTGCACACTCTAGGAAAGGAAAAGCCAAAAGCCATGGAAAGCTCAAGGATTGTTCTGGCGGCTGACGGACTGGACTTTCGGCAGGCGGGTAACCTCGTGGACGCCATTCGAGGACGCCTGTATGCGGTCAAGATCCATGATCTGTGGGACCGTCACGGCAAGGACATGGTCACGCTTCTGAAGCTGCGCGGCGCTGACGGGTTGCGAGTCTGGGTGGATCTCAAGCTCCACGACGTCCCCAAGACCGTCGAGTTGCGCGCTTTGGCGCTCAAGGACGCGGGCGCCGACATCGTCACCGTCCATGCCTCGGGTGGCGTGGAGATGATGAAGGCGGCCGTTACCTCCGGTATCGATGAGGTCTATGCGGTGACGCTGTTGACCTCACTCGGGCCGGATGAAGTCCACGTTCAGTACGGGAGCGAGACTTCGTCGGCTGTCGTGGTGCGCCGTCTGGCGCTGCTGGCGAAGGCGGCCGGCGTGCACGGCATCGTCTGCTCGCCGCAGGAGGTGAGCTTGGTGCGCAACGCCATCGGAGAGGGCATCAAGATCGTGGTGCCGGGCGTTCGCTCTGTGGGCGCTGAGGTCCATGACCAAAAGCGCACGGGTACACAC
>LCBW01000027.1 GCA_000997465.1 Parcubacteria group bacterium GW2011_GWC1_41_7 | reverse complement strand
TTTTTCCACAGCAATGAGCTCAAGGGCGTAAGCTACGAAGAGCTAAGAGTTGGCGATAAAGTGTCTTTTGAAAAGGCAGAATCTGAGAAGGGACCAAACGCAGTCAACGTATCTCGCATCTAAGGATCGAGGCACTCAAACTGTCAAAACCCAAAAATCCTCCCTTATGGGAGGGTTTTTGTATCTTTTTGTAAAATATATTTGACTTTTATATAAAATCTTTTGTATAATATTTGTACATATGAACAGCGGATACATGAACAACGCAACTTCCATTTTACCCGCGCAAGGGATCGCGGCGGTTGCTTTGTTTGGATTTATGTTTCGGGCTTGGCATGCAAAGCCGGCGCTGCTTCATATGGACATAAAAAAATAATTTGAAATAATATTCCATACCTTACGCAGAGTCGGCTTTAAAAGCCGGCCTTTTTTATTTTTCCCGAAAAGCCGTTGAGAATAAGAAAAAACGTTTTTTCGGGAGAAATCCCTACTTTGCGGCAATCACATTGCCGCATGCACTCTACATAAAAGGGAAAGGAGAACGCTCATGGCGCTGCAATACACAGACCCAACGCAGGTTCGGGAAGAGATTCTGCGCAGACAGCAAGACGCAGATTTACTACAGAGAGCAACTGAGTTCATCGGCAATCTGCCGAAAGGATTGCCGAGTGCGCCGCATGCGTACTTCTGCCGGCATGTTGCCACCGCGCGCATTGAGGACCTTGCTTTTGCGCATATGGCAGCGCAAACAGGGCTACCGCCGCTTTGGGCAACGTACGTGGACGACAAGATGACGTCGCGCAATCACACTAAGTGTGATGTTCTGCGGACGTATGTCTTCGACGGCCGCGGTAGAAACGGCGGGGCAAAGCTCGAGCGTTTTGACCTTGCTAACCTACAGGAATGGGACGGCAAGGTGCTCAGCGCGGTTCGCACCGGGCTTTCGGGCGCGTCGATCGTAGACGTTCATATGCGCGCCCGGGAGCAGGTCTTCGATGGCATCGCGCATGCCACGCTGGACTTTTCTGCGTGGCTGAAGCAGTGGAGCGGATCACGCGCTTACTACCAGTACTACTTCGCCTTTTTCTCGGTCTTTGGCGTGCTTGTGGAGGAATTCCACGGTCCGCCGGATGACCAGGAGGTCGAAGTGTTCCGGTTGGTGGTCGCAGATCCTGCGTTCGATGCGGTGGAGCGCGTACTCGGCGTTGCGCCGCTTATCGTGCGGCTGCCCTGGGAGGACGAGCAGGCCTGGTATCCGCCTGAAGTGCGCAGTGTCTTTGCACAAGAAGCGATGCCTCGCGGCAGAAAGAAGTCGTAGGCGAGGTAAGTACTTCTTGGTTGCTTAGGGTGTGTAAAAACTATCCGTTTTTCACACCCTAAGCAGATTTTTTGTAGCAGTACAATATATTAATAACCTCATCAATGAATAAAAAACAGTTATTTGACCCTATGCAATGTATTAAAAAGTTGGTTTCATTTTCCCCGCGTCAATTTTCGGGTGAAGATAAAGCTCGGCAGTATATTCAAGATACGTTGAGTAGTTTTTCAGTTTCTTATAGGATACAGGCATTCCAAACGCGCATTCCGGTTATTTCACGCGCCCGGCTCATGGTTGATGAAAAATTAATTCCTTGCAAGGGGTGTTGTTTTATTGGAGGAAAAATTGTCGGGAAAGACAATATCATCAGCTCACTTATTTCTTCGCAAAGGTTTCTGTATGACACAAATATTAATTTTAATCCACAGTGCAAAGGTATATCGCTGAGCAATTTTTATTTTGCGCCTTCAGTTGCGGTTGATACAAAGGGATTGCAAAAGGTTATCGCAGGAAAAAAAGTAACCGCCTCTGTTGCGGTGCGCCCCCAAAAACATCAGTCAGCAAATATTTTTGTTGGAAACAGAAAAAATCCTTCCTCAATAGTGTTTGTGCATTATGATTCCATAGAAACCGGAGCAATTGACAATGCATCGGGAGTTGCAGTTGCGCTAGATATTATCTATTCGTTTCCTAAAATCCTGGAGGGCACCCTTTTTGTGTTTTCTGGAAATGAAGAGTTGTCATATGACCAGCCCGTTTATTGGGGGAGAGGATTTCGCGCGTTTGAAAAAATATATGGCAGTATTATGGAGTCGGTAAAGAATATTTTTATCGTTGATTGCGTAGGGAATGGAAAAACGCACATAAGTCAAGATAGGCATATTATGCCGCTTGCGTTTCCGATTAAAAATATAGAAAAATGGAAGAAAAAAATATTCCTTCTTTTTGGTGATTTAGATGGCCTTATGCAGGTATATCATAGCAATCTTGATGTGCCCGATCTTATAGAAGCGAGATTTCTTATGGATGCAAAGCGTACGCTTATGTCTCGATTAAAGTATTTAAGTGCAAAAAAAATGTCTGTATAATTTTTTTATTGTTTTTAATTTTATTACAAAGATATGTATGATTTTTAAAAAAACAAAAAATCAATTGTATACTGTGTATATAGCCATGAGTAATCAACCCTATGAGGGCGGATCCGGAGGATATGGAAAAAGGTCGCTTTGGAAGTGGATTGTTATATATCTTGTTATTGGAGGCATTGCATATTATCTTGTTTATGTGGCACTTGCAAAGCGCACTGGAGGGTACAACTACCAATATCCTACGCCTGTCCCGTCTCCTCAAGTACAGCCATAAATCTTTATGGATTTCCCTTTCCTAATTCTTTATTTTGGAACTCTTTTTTTATGGGTGATATTTGAGTTGTATTTAGTCTTACGCGACAGTAGAAAAAAAAATATTGATACGAGCGCGGAAGCAAAAAGCTCTCGGATGCTCATGCCTTGTATTTTTAGCGCTGTATTTTTTGCTTATTTTTCTGAGCATCTTACCTGGTGGCAGCTTCCTATTGCAAAGCATACACTACTTGTTATCAGTTTTGTCGTTATGTGGATGGGACTTTTGATGCGCATGTGGTCCATTCGTACGTTGCGTGAATTTTTTTGCACAGTCATTTCGGTGCAAGAAGATCAACCTATTATCATGACGGGGCCTTATAAATATATCAGGCATCCATCCTATGCGGGAGCCCTTTTTGCTTTTTTGGGAGCAGCGATTGCAACGGGAAGCTGGATCGGACTTATTCTTGCGCCGAGTATTGTATTTATTGGCTATCATCATCGCATGAATATTGAAGAGCAAGTGCTTATTTCTTATTTTGATCAAGAATATATTGATTATATGGAAGATACGAAACGGCTTATTCCAAAAGTGTACTAAATTGTTCATGCGTTATAATTCAATCAGTCGCAATTTATTTTTACACCATTTATGAAAAAAGGATACTGTGAGAATATCGAAAAACTAACGCGAGAAAATACGGACTTTCGTCGAGTGCTGTATACCGCAATGCATAGCCAGCTCGTTGCGATGTCGCTTGTTGCGGGAGAGGATATTGGCGTTGAAATTCACGATACAGATCAGTTTTTTCGCATTGAGGAGGGAACTGGAACATTCGTGATTGATGGAGTTGAGTATGCGGTAGAAGATGGATCTGCGATGGTTGTTCCTGCGGGCGCAGAGCATAATGTTATCAATACCGGAAGTATTCCAATGAAGCTCTATACTATTTATTCGCCCTCTCATCATCAAGACGGGACAGTGCATAAGACAAAACTCGACGCATTGGCGGCGGATGAACATTTTGACGGCACTACAACTGAGTAAGTTTATTATTTTAAGTATTTAAAAGAAAGATCTAAGGGGTGGATTTGAGACGTTGCCGTAATTATGTACTGCATGCGTCGCAGCAACAGCCAACTGGCTTTATGTGATCGTCAAAATATTCTTTTCCGTAGTTATAGGTAAGCTCTTCACTTGTTTTGATAGCTCGTTTTGTGTAGATAAATATGCGATCACCTTCTTGAATGGCCTCACAGTTTGGTTTGCAGGAATGATTGACATAGCGGGCAATATTTTTTCGGGAAGCGCCAAATATTGTTTTATGCGCATCTAATTCAAATAGATATTTTCCGCCTTTTTGGTTTGCCGCTTCTTCGGAAATGATTGGGCCAAAATATTCAATTACAAATATCCCCTTTTTTATAGGCTCTTCGGCAAAAAGTCCAAGTCCAGAAATTCCTTTTTTTACTTTTGTTTTGACTTTTGATGGTCTAGGGTAGGGATAATCCATAAAAAATAATGCTTATTTTATAACAGAAATTAGTATAGCATACAATAGAGTGCATATGAAAAACATTTTCATCCTTTTATTTTTTGTTGCCTTTGGGATGTTGCTTTTTATTACCTGGAAAATGATGACAGGGGGAATAAGCAGTGTTTAAAACATAAAAATATTGTGTTACTATAGATATTATAATGGAACAGAAAAATTCACTTTTTACCGTTACTGCTGTTATTGTGTTGCTTCTTGTCGCGGCATTTTTTGTGCAAAAATTAGGGATGCAAGCTTCTCTAAAGCAAGTTTCTCCGATAACCGTGCAAGTAGCAACATCCACTTCCTTGGCCTCATCGATTACCGATATGATTGAAGTTGTATCTCCTTTGGGTGGTAGTACAGTTTTAAGCCCCCTTGTAGTTTCTGGGCGGGCGCGAGGAAATTGGTATTTTGAAGCAAGCTTTCCTATAAAACTGATTGATGCTTCGGGAACTGAAATTGCAGTGGGAATTGCTCAAGCAAAGGGGGATTGGATGACTGAAGATTGGGTTGATTTTGAGGCGCTGTTAAATTTTACAAATCCAAAAACCGCAACTGGGACACTTTTATTGATGAAAGATAATCCTTCGGGAATGCCCGAAAATGACGCGAAATTAGATATACCCGTTTTGTTTTAATTTCTCTGTTTTTAGTGTACAATTGTATATAGGATATCGGTCGATTTAATATTTTCGCTAACCCTATGAGTAAGAAAGTATTATGGGTGATTGTTATTATCGTGAACAAAAGCGCAACAGTTGACACTACCATTCCAGCCGACTCAGGCGTGATGGTACCAGCACCCGCAGACGGCACAGACACAGGAGTTGTTCCGGCACCTGATGCATTGGCACCAGCAGAGCCAGCACCTGCTAACTAGTTTTAACGGTGTTTATTATCAACGGGGTATGCCCTTTCGGGCATACCCCGTTTGATTTGTGGTTGTATAATTGAGTAACTATTTTAATATTTAGATAATATCAAAAGTGCAAAAAATCTATTAAAATAAACACCTAATCAATACTTCATGGAACAACCTCGAAAAAATGCTATATCTTGGGACGAATGCTTCATGCGAACAATGTCAAAAACTCTTATTTTAAGAGCATAAATTGATTTTTTATCTTTAAGTAGTAAATTTTACTTTTTGAGTCACAACAAGAGAAAAATAAAAACATTTAAAACAGCCTTAAAATAAACACCTAATCAATACCACCATGGAACAACCTCGTAGCAACGCGATATCTTGGGACGAATGCTTCATGCGCATGGCGCATGTTATTGCAGAGCGCTCAAAAGACCCCTCAACTCAAGCTGGAGCAGTCGTTGTTGATCAAAATAATGTGGTTTTAGGATTAGGGTATAACGGATGGCCGCGAGGTATTGAGGCAGACGCACTTCCTTGGAATCGAGAGGGTTCTGTTTTGGAGACAAAATATGCGTATGTCTGTCATGCAGAGGAAAATGCGGTATACAATACACACAGTAAGCCGATTAGCGCAAAAGTGTATTGCACGCTTTTTCCTTGTAATGAATGTGCAAAAACCATTATTCAAAATGGTATCCAAGAGGTCATTTATGAAAGCGATAAATACAAGGACGTTGATATTTTTATCGTGGGGAAAAAATTATTTGATCTTTCGGGGGTAAAATACCGACAATATATCTGCGCTGAGCATGGAAAATAAAAAATTTATTTTTGGTTTTGTCGGGTTGCTCTCATCGGGCAAAGGGACCGCAGGGCAATACTTGCAAAAAAAATATAAAGCTTCATTTTTTACGTTTTCTCAAGTACTGCGCGATGTATTAAAAAGATTTCATCTGGAAATCTCGCGCGATTATATGATAAAGCTTTCTGAAATTATGCGAGAGGCATTTGGAGAAGATCTTCTTTCAAAAAATATCGCACAAGATGTTTCAGAAGCAGAAACACAATACATTGTTGTTGATGGCATCAGAAGAGAAAGCGATCTTATTCATCTGTCACAATTGCCGGGATTTGTACTTGTTGCCATTGAGGCCAGCGAGCAGGTGCGGTATGAGCGATTAGTCAAGCGCGGACAAAACACCGATGATGCGACAAAAACTTTTGAACAATTCAAGGCGGATCATACGCGATCGACTGAAATGTCTATTTTAGATGTATTGCCGCTTGCAATAGAGCACATTGATAATAACGGAACTTTGGAGCAATTACACGCCCAACTTGATGCTTTGGTGAAGAAATATACCGCGTAAGAGAAAAATATCTTTGACTTAGGTGTAATTTATGATATAATCTTAATTAGCGCGCAGTCGTTGCGCGTCTTATTTTTCAGAAAAAATAGAGAACATTTCTATTTTTAAAACATAAGTATCACACATTCAATGGAAATTCGAAACATTGCGATTATCGCCCATGTGGATCATGGGAAAACTACTCTGACCGATGCGCTGATGCGCCAAACAGGCGTTGCAGGAGAAGGAGTGAGCATGGACAGCAATGCGCTTGAGAAAGAGCGCGGTATTACTATTTATTCAAAAAACACCTCGGTTTTTTATAAAGATACAAAAATTAATATTGTAGATACTCCGGGACACGCAGATTTTGGATCTGAAGTTGAGCGAGTGCTTCGCTCAATTGATTGTGTTTTGTTAGTTGTTGATGCGCAAGAGGGTCCGATGCCACAAACTCGATTTGTTCTTAAGAAATCATTAGAGCTTGGATTGCGACCGATTGTCATTATCAATAAAATCGATAAGCCCGCTGCGCGACCTGATATCGTTCATGAACTTGTATTTGAGCTTTTTATGGAACTGAATGCAAATGATGAACAACTTGATTTTACAACTGTGTATGCAATAGGCAGAGAAGGTATTGCAAAGGAAAAGTTGACTGATGAATCAAATGATCTTACTCCACTATTGGATGTTATTGTACGGCAGGTTCCTGCTGCGCCATCTGACATTGACGCGCCGCTTCGGTTGCAGGC
>LCBW01000026.1 GCA_000997465.1 Parcubacteria group bacterium GW2011_GWC1_41_7 | reverse complement strand
CTAAAAGCACCGGAGTTCCCTTAAATCCCAATGCCTGTGCTTCTTTTGTATCATCATTGACTGCCTGTGTGTATTTTCCGGTATCTAAGCAGTTTGCAAACGTTGAAGTCGAGAAATTTAATTCTTGGGCATATATTTTTAGCTTTTCTTTTGTGAAAACTCCGCTATTTTCAATGCCTTGCTTTAAAAAAAGTAAATCATGATATTGCCAAAATTTTCCCTGATCATTTGCACACCGTGCGGCTTCTGCCGCCCATTGTGATTCTTGTCCAACAATAACAAAATCTTTCCAATAGAGAGCAACCTTTCCGTTTTGAGTGTAGTCAGCGATAATATTTTTCTCTGTCTCGTCAGCGAGTTTTTTACAAAAAGGGCATTGAAAATCCGCAAAAACAAAGACTTTTAAGGGCGCTGTGGTGGTTCCCGCTGGCGCAACACCAGACGTTACATTTTGAATATCAACATTTTTTCCTTTTGAAGTGAACGCATTGAATGCGACAAGTCCAATAATAATCACAAATGCTCCCAAAATAATTGTAGTTTCTTTTTTCATGGAAAGTGATGTAAATGTGTTTTTAGTTTAAGGGCGCAATGCACGTTTGTCAATTTTTGAGTAGAGGCAGGGAATTATTTGATTCAGGCGGTATACTATAAAGATATCCACATGACTGCAAAAGTATATGCGGCAGTACTTTCAGGATTGGATGCGCGTATTGTCGAAGTTGAAGCGGGGATGCTTAAGGGCTTGAGCGCATTTCATATTGTAGGGCTTGCCGACAAATCAGTTGATGAATCGCGGCAGCGCTTGACCCTTGCGCTCAAGTCGGTTTCTGCAAAGCCGCCTTTGCGGTTTAATGCAAAAACAATTATCAATTTAGCACCGGCAGATGAGAAAAAAGAAGGAGCGCTTTTGGATCTACCTATTGCACTGAGTTTTCTTGCAGTTTCCAAACAATCAGTTGTGCCCGATAAAAACACGATTTTTATAGGCGAATTAGGACTTGATGGGGCGCTTCGCAAGGTAACGGGAGCGCTCCCGCTCATTATGGGCGCAAAAAAACACGGATTTAAAAAGATTGTGCTTCCAGAAGAAAATGCAGCAGAGGTTAAGTATATTGAAGGCATTGATATCTACCCGGAAAAAAATCTCAAAGGGGTACTTCGTCTTTTGGAAGAAAAATTTTCAGATAAGCCGCTCAAAATAGAAAAATTTTCTCCGCCCCTTAGGGCAATTGATTTGTCATACATCGCGCTTCCTGACATGCTCTGGCGCGCAATTTTTATCGCAGCTGCCGGACGGCATAATATGCTTTTGTTTGGACCTCCCGGGACAGGGAAAAGTTTAATCGCACAACATGTTGCAGACTTGTTGCCACCGCTTACATTACAAGAGGCAATTGAAGTGAGCAGTATTCACAGCATTACGGGGTTGCTGCCTGAAATGATTACGCATCCAGTTATGCGCAATCCGCACCATAGTGCTTCTGCTGTTTCAGTACTCGGGGGAGGAAATAATCCCGGGCCCGGAGAAATTAGCTTAGCGCATAAAGGAGTTTTATTTTTAGACGAATTTCCAGAGTTTCGGCGCGATGTATTAGAGGGACTTCGAGAGCCGCTTGAATCGTCAAAAATGGCGATCTCTCGGGCACGCAAAAAGGTCATATTTCCTGCGGAATTTTTATTAGTAGGCGCATATAACCCTTGTCCGTGTGGATTTTACCAAGACCCGGAAAAAGAATGTACTTGTTCTCCTGCGGATATCAATCGATATCATAAAAAGTTGTCAGGCCCGATTTTAGACCGCATGGATATGCATATTGTAATTCCGCGCGTCAAGAGCGCACTCTGGTTTGATGAGCATAAAAAAATGCCCGAGCTTCCAAATATCATGCACATTCAAAAAATTCAACTTGAAAGGCAGGGAACATATAATAGCCGCATTCATCCAAAGGATCTTCAGCGCGTGTGTTTTATTGAAAAAGATGCAGAAGATATGCTGACATCTGCGGCGGATGCGCTACAACTGTCGTTACGAGCAGTGCATAAAGTGATGCGCGTTGCCCGGACTCTTGCAGATATGGAAGGGTGCAGTAGAATAGAACAAGGGCATATTGCTGAAAGTTTGCAATATCGCAACCAAGATAAATCATGATTACTATTCCGGAAAACTTTTTACTTCGTAGGCAGCTTGAGGGCGTGCGTGGCAAAAAAGTATTAGTGCGCATTGATGCAAATATTAGCCCCGAAGAAGGGCGAAGATTTGGGGCATTTCGAGTGTGGGCACTTCGTGAAACCTTGCGCGCACTGCTACCCGCAGCTCAAATAATCTTATGTACACACATTGGCGACCCCAGAGAAAAAAATACACAAGATTCAACAAGACGGCTCATTCCTTTTTTTAAAAAAATACTTCCCTGGGGGCAGCGGATTGCATTTCATAATTGGCAGCCCGGAGAAAAAATTGAAGAAAAAACAAAATTTGTACTACTTGAAAATATCCGTTTTTTTGAAGGGGAGAAAAAAAATGACGAAGTATTTGCGCAGTCGCTCGCGGCCGTTGCAGATCTGTATGTAAATGAAGCATTTTCTGTTTCGCACCGCGTGCACGCATCTATTGTGGCATTGCCGCGTCTTTTACCTTCATTTTTTGGATACAGATTTGAACAAGAGGTTCTGCAACTCTCGCGTATTTTTTCGCATCCCCAGCAGAGCGCGCTTGTGCTCAGCGGAGCAAAAATTGAGACAAAACTTCCGCTTCTAAAAAATTTTTTGCAGAAAGTTGACATAATTATGCTGGGGGGCGGCATCGCGCACACCTATATGAAGTCTAATGATATGGAAATTGGAAATTCCTTACACGAAGATAGATATCTTGCAGAGATGCAGGTGCTTCCGTCGGATAAAATTATGATTCCACAAGATGCAGTGTGTGAACACCACATAAAAGATATTGTGGATATTGATGGAAATGACAACATGCTTGATATCGGACCTAAAACCGTAGAAGCATACAGTAATATATGCAAACAAAAAAAACTGATTATTTGGAACGGTCCATTGGGGAAAATAGAAGACCCAAGATTTGAAAAGGGAACTTTGGGATTTGCAAAAAATCTTATGTATATGAAAAATACGCGTATTGTCGGTGGAGGGGACACCCTTGCGCTTTTATGCAAAAATCGCCTTGAGCAATCATTTTCTTTCGTCTCAACGGGAGGAGGAGCGATGCTTGATTTTTTGGCGCGCGAAACGTTGCCGGGCATTGAAGCGATAGTACGTAAAAATTAAGCCGAGAATATATGGAAAAAGAAAAATATAGAAAAAGTATGTGGGAGAGAGATTTTTGTTTTTTAGATATTGAAACCGCAGGCCTTGATCCCGACGCAGATATTTTGGAAATTGCAGGACTTATCGTTAATTCAAAAGATTGGCAGATAAAGGAAGAATTTGAAGAAAAGGTTGTAATGGCACATTTTGAAAAAGCAGACCCCGAGGCCTTGCGTATTAATGGATACACTCCCGAAAAATGGAAAGACGCAAAACCGCTCAAAGAAGTACTAGAAAAATTACACCCACTCTTCAGCGGAACAGTTATTGCCGGTTTTAATAGTCATTTTGATTGGTCACGCCTGGAGAGGGCATATTTTGAAGCAGGCATGGAAGACCCGTTCTATTATCAGCGCATTGATGTGCTCTCTATTGCAAACGTACTGTACCCGAACATGAAAACCATGCCCGGCGGAACACTCACTTCATTTTGCAATTTGTTTGGGATTGAGCGCAAACATGCACATCAGGCGCTTGACGACGCTCGCGTAACGTACGAACTTTTTTTGCAATTATTGAAGAAGTTGAAAGACCATATAAATTAAATGTGATGCATTGAAAGTTACCACTTTGGGGAAATTGTGGCGTCAAATAAAAAAATGAAAATAATTATTCACACAGACGGAGGGGCAATTGGGAATCCGGGGCCCGCGGCAATCGGGGTTGTTATTGAAATTGACGGAAAAATAAAAACATATGCCGAAGGAATTGGAAATACCACCAATAACGTTGCAGAGTACAAGGCGGTTTTGTTTGGACTAAAAAAAGCAAAATTTTTAGCGGGAAAAAATATTAAAGAAGCACAGATTGATTTGTACCTTGATTCAGAGCTTGTAGGGAATCAAGTAACCGGGCACTATAAAATCAAAGAGCCGGACCTTCAGCTTCTGTTTGTAGAATACTGGAATTTGCATATGGACTTGCCACCTGTCACCTTTCATCTTGTTCCGCGCGAGCAAAACACCGCAGCCGACAAGCTCGTAAAATCAGTCACGTCGCGTAATAAATTGCTGTAGTTGACTACTTTTAATAATTATGCTATAATATAGGTAGCTCACTGGAGGTGTGCTGTGAAGGCATTGGAAAAAGTCGTTCTTGCTGTCGCCACTGCGGCGATGGCAGGTTGTGGTGCGCCTTCAGGCGCGCCGGTTCTGCCCGATGAGAGCCAACCGACGTTTTCAGAGGGATTTTCACAAACCTTGGCTTCGGCCGAGGTTTACGAGGGGTACGGCGCAATGGAGTTCGGCTGGGTCATACCGGCTGAACCTATCGTTGCGGCCCCCGGCGAAACCGTGGAGCTGGAGCTCCCTCAGCTGGCTGTGCCCGCCACTATGATCGGTGGTATGGGTACCGTCGGGAGTATCAGAACCTTAGGGTTTGCCATCACCGACCAAGTACCGAGCGCGCCGTTGGGAAGTTGGTCCGCCACGGATCACGCCTGGATGGCCCCACAGGTCGCGGAGCCGACGATCTTCGCTGTGTCGTACGTGATCTTGTTGGGGGTGGGAGAGGATATTTATCTCTTCCGCATGGAGAAGCAGATCACGGTTCAACCGTAGCTGTATAGGGCAAGTTTTATGCAAAAAACCTTCGGGTTTGCGGCGTAAAGCTTGTCCTTCTTTTTTTGGTCAACACATTTGACGTGGTACAATTCTTTCAACCGAAGGACTCCTTTGGTCGCACGCTGACAACAGGAAGGTGAGAAGGAGGCTCTCCATGAGCGACTCAAACGGAGGTGACAAGGGAAATCA
>LCBW01000025.1 GCA_000997465.1 Parcubacteria group bacterium GW2011_GWC1_41_7 | reverse complement strand
GGATAAGAGGGAGTTGAAGCCCTTGGATATCCTCTTGGGGGTGTGTATTGTTGGTATCTTCTGCCTGTTGTGGGGCATTGCGGTCGTGTATCGCATCGCCACCGGGAAAGAGTTTGAGCTTTTTCCGGAACAGGAAGAAGAAGGCGACGGGTACTGATTCGTAACGAACGCAGGCCCTTTTTAAATGATCTATTTTTTTAGTTCATGCAATCTGTGATAAAATAAAAATATATTATGCGGGATCAATTAGAGGGAATTTTGCGCGAATTATATGAAGTACGCGATCGGATTAAAAATGCCGATGAACTTGAAACGTTTCGAGTAAAATTTTTAGGTAGAAAGGGAATTTTACGTGAATTTGCGCAATCCTTTAAAGACGCAACTGAAGAGGAAAAAAGAACGATTGGCAACCATTTTAATAAAGTAAAGCAAGAAGTTGAAGATACTTTAGCTGATTTAACTGAAAAATTTAAAAAACGCGAACGCGTAAGGTTTGATTTTACGTACCCTGGGAAAACTCCGCTTGTGGGGTATCGACATCTGATGAGTTTAGAATTGGAACGAGTAAAGGATATTTTCGCATCACTTGGATTTTCATCATATGGGGGATACGAAATTGTAACGGAATATGAAAACTTTGATTCTTTAAATATTCCCAAAAATCATCCTGCGCGTGATATGTGGGATACGTTATGGATAGATCAAAAAGAAAAGGGAGAAGATCAAACAGAAACAGAAAAAACAAAATATTTGTTTCGAACGCATACAAGCGCATATCAGGTAAAACTCCTAAAAGAGCAGGGAGTGCCTTTGCGTGCAATTATTCCTGGAAAGGTATTTCGTCACGAAGCAACTGACAGGACGCATGATTTTGAATTTCATCAAATTGAAGGATTGGTTATTGATGAGGGGGCAAATATCGCAGAACTGAAGTATGTGCTTGAATCATTTTATCGTGCATATTTTGGAAAAGATTTGAAAATTCGTCTTCGTCCGGGATATTTTCCTTTTGTTGAGCCGGGGTTGGAGGTTGATCTGGGGTGCATTTTTTGCAAAGGAAAAGGTTGTCTCACATGCAAAAAAACCGGATTTATTGAAGTTGCAGGTGCTGGTATGGTGCACCCTTCGGTTTTGCAAGAAAGCGGCATTGATCCAGATAGTCATTATGGATATGCCTTTGGGCTAGGGCTTGGTCGCGCTGTCATGCTTAAATATGGTATTTCCGATATTCGGCTTTTGCATAGCGCAGATTTCCGATTTATTGAACAATTTAGGTAAACGCGGCGTTGGCGAAATGCGAAGCAATTCGCAATAAGCCGCAAGTTGCCATTGCGAAGCAATGAGCAACGTTGTAAAAATATAAGTAAAAAGCCAAAGGTAAAGAAAAAAAATAATATAAAGATTTCATGATTTTTAGAACTGAAGATATAAAAAACTATATCACTGCAAAAAGCATCAATTGGGATAAAACAGTTGAACAGCTCAATGCAAAATTATTTGAAACAACATATAACAATAATATGTTGGAGGTTGATGTGTTGCCGAATCGCTATAGTGATCTTTCATCATTAGTGGGTTTTTCAAGGGAATTGCATGCAGTGTGCGGATGTGGGTTTAAAGAACCAAAGATAAAATTAAAGGAATCTCGGAAACTGTTGGAAAATTTTATGTCTGTTTCAGTAAAAACTCCTTTGTGTAAGCAGTACTTTGGAAGGATGGTTTTTGGGGTAAAAAATAAACAGTCGCCTAAGTGGCTTGCGGAATTTGTACGGGCATATGGATTTAATTCAGTAAATCTTATTGTTGATCTTTCTAATTTTGTCATGATTGAATATGGAGCGCCTTTGCATGTGTTTGATGCAGATACTATTCCAGGAAAAAAAATTATTGTTCGTGAGGCAGAAAGCGATGAGTCGTTCAGATCGCTCAGCGACAAGAATATACTTGTTTCAAAAGGAGCAGTCGTTATTGCAGATGAAACGGAGGTTCTTGCCCTTGCGGGTATTCAGGGCGGGTGGAAATCGCAGACAACTCTAAAAACAAAAAACATATTTATTGAAGCGGCGGTTTTTGACCCTACAAGCATTTATCGAACGTCTCGGGCAGTAAAATTACAAACAGATAGCAGTTATCGATTTGAGCGAAAGGTTGTTCGTGAAAATGCGATTTTTGCGCTTGATCGACTTACAGCGCTCATTCAAGAGCACGCAGGAGGAGAAATTGCAAGAGGAAAAGTTGAGCATGGGAAAGAGCAGCTCAAAAAACTCGTTACAGTGCTTTTTGAGAAAGTACGGTCCTATAGCGGTATTAATATCTCAGCGCAGGAAATTGAAAATCTGATTTTAAAAACAGGGAGCACTATTATAAAAAAAACAAAAATAGCACTTACTGTTGTTCCTCCTGCATTTCGCCTTGACCTTGCTATTCCGGAAGATTTTATTGAGGAAGTTGTACGGCTCTATGGTCTCTCGCATATTACAAGTGTTTTTTCTTCAAAGGGCATGATCGCACGCGAAGACGAAATGTTTGCATTGCAAGACATCGTGCGTTCACTTTTGGTACAAAGCGGGTGCTTTGAATTTGTTGGGTATAGTTTTATCGCCGATACGGAGGAAAAAATTCTACAAAAAACAATTCAAGATCTCTACGGAAAAGATACCGAGGCAATTTACGCGCTTAATCCCATGAGTCAGTTGCATAGCGTATATCGTTCGTTGCTTTTTCCAACTCTTGTGAAAAATCTAAAAGAAAATGCTGTGCTTGCAAAGGATTTACGTGTATGTGAAATAGGAAATATTGGAGTATATAAAGGAAACAATATTATTGAAGCATCACATGCGGCATATGCAATAAGCATGCCCCGAGTTCAAGATGCGCTTTTGGAGGGCAAGGGACTTGCGCGGTTGCTTTTTGAGCGCTTGGGGATTTCAGTGCACATAAAAAATAGTGACATTGCCGGATTTGAAATTGCGGCAAAAATGTATGGAGAGGAAAATCAAGATTTTGGGTATATCGGACTGCTGGAGAAAGAACTGTCATCTTCATATGATATTGATCAGCGCGTTGTTGTTGCGGAGTTTGATTTAAACGAGATTTTAAAAGTTTTTACATTTGATGTTGTTTTTCAAGCGATTCCGGAATTTCCCGCAATTGTCAGAGATGTTTCTTATGTGGTACAAGAGACGATGCCGGTGAATTATATTGAGCAGGAATTGCGTCATGGCGGAACAGAGTTATTGGAGCGCGTTGAATTGGTTGATGTGTATCAAGGCGGGGAAATAGAGAAAGATAAAAAGAGCATTACCTTTCGACTTGTTTTTCGGGCAAAAGACAGAAGTTTGAAAGATACCGAAATAAATTCTATTTTGCAAGGTATCAACAAGGAACTGATAAGCCGTTACAATGTGGTGTTGAGATAATTTTGCATAAAAGAAAACGCGGCGCCGATTAGGTGCCGCAAGCTCAGACCCGAAGGGGCTGTAGCGCCCATCGTGGTGATTATTTATCGCCACTTAGAACGCGAAGCGTTATAATAAAAACAAATATCGGAGCGTAGTATAATTGGAGCATGCGACAAGGTCGCATAGCGCCAGCATAACAATTTATGTTATGCTGGTAGTACACAGGGCTTGTTCCTCTCAATCAATCTCAATCGGAGCATAGTACAATGGTAGTATGCAAGGCTGGGGGTCTTGTGACCTGGGTTCAATTCCCAGTGCTCCGACATTATTTCGTCGCATATTAATTTTATATCTTATTATGAAAAAAAATATTTGGCTTTGGGTCATCTTGGCTGTTATTATTTTGCAGGTGATTGGGTTTATCGGAGCATACAATAAATTTGTAAGCCTTTCAAAGGGCATTGACGGGCAGTGGGCACAAGTTGAAGTACAGCTTCAGCGCCGGTTTGATTTAGTTCCGAATTTGGTAAATTCAGTGAAGGGGGTTTTGAAACAAGAACAGTCCGTATTTACTGCAATTGCTGACGCTCGCACAAAATATGGAGGAGCGGCAACAGTCAATGACAAAGTTGCAGCCGCAAATCAATATGAAGGTGCGCTGTCTCGCCTATTGGTGGTAATGGAAAATTATCCGCAACTTCGTTCAACTGAGAATGTTGCACAGCTTATGGATGAACTTTCGGGAACGGAAAACAGAATTTCAGTGGAGCGCAGACGCTTTAATGAATTGACTCGCGACTATAACACCGCAATTGCAGTTTTCCCAGGGAATATTGCGGCAAAGATATTTGGGTTTAAGGGCAAGGCGCTCTTTGAGGCATCAGAAGCAGCGCAAGTTGTTCCACAAGTAGATTTAAATTTGGAGTAAAAAGGACGCGCAACATATTGAGGATATGCGCGGTTCACTTTTCTTCTTTCGGAACCAGGTGTCGCGCACTCCAGCGGTGCGCGCACCTTATTCCCTCGGTCATTTTATCGCCCATCATTACCAGGGTGGGCGAACCGAGCTAAAATAACCTGTGGGGATTTCCTCAAGAAGAACAGTTCACCGCTTATACGTTTAATTATTTTTTTATGAGCATAAGAGAAAAAAATCAAAAACTTTTAATTTTGGGATTTATTTTTGGCTTTTGGTTTTTGACCTTTAGCCTTTCTCATGCTCAAGATTTATTTCTTAAGCAATTTCCGAAGGCCACGGGATACGTAAATGATTTTGCAGGAGTATTTTCTGCTGATCAAAAAACGGCGCTTGAGCAAAAATTGCAAAACATCGAGAAACAATCAGGAAACGAATTGGCTGTTGTAACCGTGAAATCTCTAGAGAGTATTCCGGTTGACGATTTTGCAGTTCGCGTTTTTGAACAGTGGAAGATTGGAAAAAAAGAAAAGGACAACGGACTGTTGATTTTAGTTGCGCCAAGCGAGCGGGAAGCGCGCATTGAAGTGGGGTATGGACTGGAACC
This sequence comes from Parcubacteria group bacterium GW2011_GWC1_41_7, assembly GCA_000997465.1. Lineage (GTDB taxonomy): Bacteria > Patescibacteriota > Minisyncoccia > UBA6257 > HR35 > LCBW01. The sequence continues at coordinate 589 of LCBW01000025.1, read as the reverse complement.
AGTAATTACCGATGGAAGGGCGGGAGGGATTATACGAAACAGCATGATCCCAGAATTTAAAAAGAATAATTATGCCGGAGGTATTGAAAAAGCAATTACTGATATTGATGCATATATGCAAGGAACAGTTCCAGAAGGCGCATCCTATGGGCAACCTCAAGAACCGATATCTGATCTGCTGGGTTTGATATTTTTCTTCCTTATTTTTTTCGGAACATACCTTATAAGCTTTTTGGCTCGGTCAAAAAGCTTTTGGGCGGGCGGAGTTATTGGTGCGGGGGCGGGGGGAGTAGTGGGATTGATTGCGCAATCAGCGGTGCTAGGAGGAATTGCCGCCGGAGCGTTGGGGATTTTTGGATTAATGTTTGATTTTATATTATCGCGCGCTTATATAGAGAGAAAGGCAAAAGGACTTCCAACTGACTTTTTTTCATCGCGTGGAGGATTTTGGGGCGGAGGATTTGGCGGTGGCGGAGGATTTGGCGGTTTTGGGGGAGGAATGTCAGGAGGGGGAGGGGCGTCGGGTAGATGGTAAAATTTTTTCTCACTCATGTTATAATAAAGCAATCTTTAAATATTTATTGTTTTT
>LCBW01000024.1 GCA_000997465.1 Parcubacteria group bacterium GW2011_GWC1_41_7 | reverse complement strand
TTCCTTCACGCTATGGATACGTGAAAACGTATCGGGAAACATCTGCTGGCCTGATTTTCCTGGCATCACCCCGAGCACCATCACCCCGTCACTATGCGGAATATATTTTTTTAAAAATGAAAAATCAACCTTTGGCGGATAGACAATAAATACCTTGCGCTTTGTTTTTTTTGCCATACGCAAAAGCCCATCCGGTAGCGTAGACCCCTCCAAATGAATAGCTAAAGATGCAACGCGCGGATTTTGCCACTGCAACATATCTTGTGGCGTTGCGTGCGCCATCAGATGTACGTGTAATAAAATATCCTCACTAAATAAATCAATTTCCCGCGCATTGCCCCACACATCAACCTCTGCAAAATCAGAAAATGCCACGTCAAAATGGAATTCATTTGTGACGCTTGATAAAATTTCTATCTGTTTTTTTGCGTCGTCAAAATTTTTAGCGTTAATGGCTGGAAGAATTTTCATAATGAGTAATTTGATCTAATCTGCGTGCGTGTTGCGGTTTATCGTCAAACGCGGTATCTAAAAACAGCTCAATCATTGCCCACGCCTCGCTTTCACTGCAAAAATCTGCCGCAATGCACAAAATGTTAATATTGTCGTCAGACCGCGCGGACCTTACCATGTCGGGATTAACACCAACGGTTGCTCGAACGCCAGGCGCTTTATTGGCGGTTATGCACATCCCTGCCCCTGACCCACAAAACAAAATGCCAAAAGATTTTTCATCTTTACTGACACGCTGCGCAACGGAAAATGCGATTTCTGGATAATCATCACCTTCCTCAAGGTTATGCGCGCCAATGTCAACAACGTCAAAATTATGCAATTTCAATTTTTCTTTGATTGCACCTTTAAGCCCAAATCCGCGGTGATCCGCTCCAAGATAGATCATCTTACCTTTATTATAATCGTGAATAAAAAACCTCGCACAATGACTGTTCACGCTGGGCGTGACAAGTCAAAGGCGAGGGCACATCACGTCAGACGCGACTATGTTCCATCTCCAATGAGGTACAAAAGAGTGCGAACGGTCGGGCGTCGGCTACTTGCCAAACGCCCCGCAACAGGCCCCCATGCGAGCCTTGGGGGACACCCGGCGAGTCATTGTGTCCAACCCGTTTCCACGCACGCGACCCGGCGTGGTTTCAGCCGAGCGGCGCATGCGCCGCTCCTCATGCGCGCAATCCTTGCAGAGGTTGCACCCCCGCTTGACTTGCGCGCCACACGTGCACCGACTGTTGTTGCGGTTCTGAGCCATGGATATATTCTCCTTTCCTTGGCTCAAACAATACGCGAAGCGAACTAGATATAGTATACCACACTAAAGTAAAGTGCGGCGTGCATTCAACGCCGCAAACTGCCATTGCGAAGCAGTGGCCAGTGCCATAGCACCGCCGATAAGGTGCCACAAGTGCAGACCCAAAGAGGCTGTAACGCCAAGCATCGATATATCCTACAATTTCTTTTTCTTTTTTCGCAGTGTTTCCAATAGTCGAATAGGGATATAACGAAAAGAAAGCGGGTAATCCATTGCTCCATAACACTCATACAAATTTCCCCCAAATCCTTTTTTAAACTGCGTCAGCCCATACCAGGGATGCTCGGGGCTCGCATCCTCTGCGATCCCCCAAAAGTTATAGTAGTGCATGCCCGCGTCTCGCGCATCGCGCATCGCCTGAAAATGCAATTTGTATGAAATCGGCTCTTTTGCAGGGAGCGACGCGCCATGATGATATGAGGCGGTATCACCCGAATAGATAATGAGGGCAGATGAAATCGGCTTTCCTTCAACCGATGCAATATATAATTTTGCCTTATTATCTTTTGAAAATATGCCTGTTTCTTTTTGAATAAGTTCTCTGCTGTACGGCACAAAATCTTTTCTATCTGCAAGTTGTTCATACAGTTCCCAAAAAATATCTACTCCTTTTTTTGATGTTTCTTCGGTAATCTCAAGATATGGCTTTTGCAGCGAATCCTTCACACTTTTTTTATGATGCGAGCTCATCTGCCCCAATAGATTGCTATCTGATTTTGCAATATCGCTCACCCAAAAATTTTCTGTGACTGAAAAAATAGGCGCCTGGACAAATCCAAACCGCGATAGTTCATCGCCAAACTCCTTTTCCGGAAAATGTTGCAACTGCAAACGCACATATGCGTATTTTTTGTGTACTCTGTTTTTTTGCAGATACAAAATAATTTGCTTAATGGCATCCGACTGGTCATATTCTTCGTCCAAATGGGGCAAAAATAAAGGTCCGTGCGCAATAAGCAAAAAGTTTCCTTTTTTTGCCCGATATCCAACCATTTGACACACCCCCACTAAATCATGGTGCTCATATATCCCCAATCGGATGACGTACCTGCCAAGCGCTTGTTCTACCTCTCCCCACTGCCAATCCTGTAAAAAACTAAAATGCGAGATGCCTGCAAGCACCTTGCCCCAAAGCAACTTTTCGGTAATAGGCTTAATATCAAAGGTACGCATTGATGATAAGTTCCGCAATATATGACGCGTCTTTTTGGAGAACGCCAATTGCGGTGGGTAGATTATACGATCCCATCGCTTGTTTTTCAGCATGTGGGCATGCCCCATAATAATATCCAAATATATCCAATCGCTTCTCTGCCGGAGCAAGCGCCGATACATACCAATTTCCGCCATATACAGCATGTGTTTTCAAAAGCGCAAGCATGGTATGTGGATGCGTTCCATACAAAGGATATCGCAAAAAAATCGGATCTGATTTTTTATCAATACGTGCCGCAGGCAAAAGACCTGCCTGCCGATAGAAGTGGGCAATTTCTCTTCTATGATTATTCATCCGATCTAACTTTTTAAGCTGGTTTTGCAAAAGCAAAAAAAATTCACCCGGCATTTTTTTCCCAAACCTCTTGGGTATAATTCCTTTTCGCTCGCACGGTTCAATTTCTAAAAACATAAAACCCGTCTTTTGCATCAGATGCATAAGTATCTTTCCCCATGTATCAAAATGTTGCCGCGCGCTCTGCACTGCTAAAAAATAACATACGACTCTTTTTTTCCAAAAAAATGATGGGCTACGCAGCATTGCATACTGCTGCGCAAACGCATCTGCAAGCTTTTTATTTTTAATGACAAGTGCGCCTCCGGCAAGCGAAGATATCACTTTTGCCCTCCCGAAGCTCAAAAGCGCCGCATCTCCAAATTGCCCAAGATACTTATTGTCATAACGCGCTCCAAGCGCATGCGCTAGATTTTCAATAACAAATAAATTTTTCTTCTTTGCAACGGAAAGCAGCGCATCATAATCTGCCGGGATACCAAAGGTATTTTGTACCAAAAGCACTCCGCATTCTGCATCTGCTTTTTTCTCAAGATCAATGGCACTCATATTAATATCATTTTTTTCAACATCAACAAAAACCGGAGTGCCGCCTGCCCATTTTATGGAATTAGGAACAACAAGACAAGAAAATCCCTGGGTTAATACTTTTTTTCGTGTTCCTTGCGCAAGATAAAATTTTAAAAATGCGTGAAGTGCTTCTCGCGCTGAAGTAAAGAAAAAATAATGCCCTGGTGCATATTTTTGAAGTTCGTGCTCACACCACTCCCGCGCATACCTCCCTTCTTGTGTGTTACCCCAAAAAATACGTTTGATAATTTTTATATCATCCGCTTCAAAATTAGGGACCAAATCAATGTGAGTGGTTTTGAACATTGAAAAAATTATTTTAAATGAGACGGAACAGGCAATTTCAATACTTCAAAAATCCACCCCGGTACTCTTCCCATAATTAAAATACCTACATTTTTCATATCACTTTTTGCGGCGTATTCCTGTAAGCGTGCCCTGTCTGCAAACTCGCATAAATCCCCTAGCCGTTCAAAAAGCGGCTCAGTAAAATCGCGCATCGTCACAAACATTTTATCTACTTTAGAAAATAAGGGAGCAAGTTCTTCATACGAGCTACGCGCCAAAGGCCCAAACTCATAAAATCCAGAAAAAATAAAAACCTTCTTTTTTAAAGGCAACCTCAAAAAATGTTCAACTCCAGCGCGCACCCCCGTTACATTTGAGTTATAAGAATCGTCAATAACAAAAGGATGCTCGCCTTGAATAACCTGGAATGAATGCGGAAGCACTGAAATAGATTGCAACGCGTGCTTATAATCATGCGGAGCAAGCCCAAGCATATGCGCGCACGCAAGCGCTCCCACCAGATTTTCAATATGCTGAGGTGCAAGCAAGTTTGTTGAAAGTTCCGCACTCCCATGCGGATACACAAAAGAAAATGTCGTGCCTGATGTACTATACGCGGCGTTGCGCGCAAAAAAATGCCCTTCCCCATTGTACAGATACTTTTGCGTCATCGGTAAATCTTCAAAAATATCACACACCACGCTATCAGCACCATTTAAAAATGCGATCCCCTCGGGGGTAACGGAGTTAAAAATTTCACGCTTTGCAGACACAATATTTTTCAAAGACCCAAATGTTCCCACGTGCTGAGGAGTAATTCCCGTCAAAAAAACAATGTTCGGTTGAAAATATTTTGACATCAACGCAACTTCGCCAATTTTGCGCGATCCCATCTCTAAAATAAGCACATCAATTTTTGATAAATCAACTTCTAAAATAAATTTCGCAAGACCAAACTCAGCGTTCAGTCGCCGCGGCGACTTTACAACGCGCAATTTTGTAGAAAGTACGGTAGACAGCAGCTCCTTCATGCCTGATTTTCCATAACTTCCCGTAATACCAATAACCATAACTTTCGGGTAATCCAAAAGCTTTTTTCGTGCTTTTTTGAGCGCAGAAACCATAAGCACTTTCGTTGTTATATTTCCCACATAGGTTGCAAAAAGCGCAATCGGGAATGCTCCCGCTAAAGTCAAAAATAATAAAAAGACAAGGGGGCTATTTTGAGAGTATTGAATAAAACGAAAAAGAATCACAAAAGCAATAATATTCATAAATAAAAATCGCGGGCTCCATTTCAGCTTTTGAACAAAATTCACTCGGTATAACGCAGCGGCTAAAACAGTAATAAGAAGCAAAAGATTCCATGCGCCACTGTTTGGAATATCAAAAAAAATATCAAAAAAGACAACAGCAAGCCAAAGCAGTAATAGTACAATTTCTTTTGGCTTGATAAATATGCGTTGGTTTGCGGGGTAATCAAAATGAGACCACAGCGCAGGGAAAAAATAATCTTTTTTTTGCACAATAGCCATCATCGGCAACATGGAAACAAAAAAAACAAAAAGTGCAAGTAAAAATGGTGTCATTGAGGGTATTATATAATGCTTCGCACTGAAAATTTTTTAAACACGACTTGAGCGAAATTTGGGTAGGCATGGCTTGTTTGAGCGACCATAAAATGGGCGCCAAACTTGGCACATTGAGTGAAGGGTGTGTTTAAAAAATTATGCATGGTTACATATAAATGTTCGTATATAACCGACAAAAGCACCCGGGTCTTTTTTGTGAAACACATGATCTCCCCCAGGATGCACGATAAGTTGTGCCCCTGGGATAAGGTGCGCAATCTGCTTCCCTTCTTGTAGTGGAGTTAAATAATAACTTTCACCCCAA
>LCBW01000023.1 GCA_000997465.1 Parcubacteria group bacterium GW2011_GWC1_41_7 | reverse complement strand
TGAACTACAGAACGAACTGAATAGAAAATTATTTGCTCCGATCACTCAAGTTCTTGATAAAATTTATTCTCCTTTTTCAAAAAATACTCTTAGCTCCACAAAAAATATTGATTCGGTTGTTTCAAGTAAGCCGGTGTTTTTGGACAACATGCCGAAACCAGCGACCCTTCCATCCGCCACTCCTATTCCGGAGATAAAAAACCTGGGGTTAACACCAAAACCGCCGTTCGCTCCGGCGACACCGCCGGCAGCCCTCCCACCCTTTGGGACAGCTCCTATCTCGCCTAACGCGCCAGGCGAATCTTTGATCAAAAAATCTCCTTTTTCTTTTGCCGGATCACCGATACCTTCACAAACCCCCGCGTCGCAACCCGTCCCCGCTCCAAAACCGATGCCGTTTGCAACTCAGACAACCGCTCAATCTGCTCCAGTTGGAAATGTTCCTAAATTCAAAATAGAAAATCCGGGAGTTTTGAGTGGTTCTGCCTTCGGAGAATCATCCGCTCCAACATTCGCAAGCGCTCCGCGGCCAGCAAAAATTGAATTGGGCTTTACCAAGGATGAAAAAAAGCCAGTATTCAAGCCAACAATAACTTTTGAGACCCAGAAAAGTTCTGTCCGCTATGGCGCTCCGCAGGCTCCGTCGTTCGCTCCAAGCCCATCCTCGCCAGAATCAAATAAACCAGCGACTCAGTCATCTCCTCTTCCTCCGAAATTTGAACCCCCAAAACCCCTCTAGCTCTCTGGCTTAAAATCCTCTGCAGACTGTGGACGGATTCTTGTCGTTTCCTTTTGCGGAGCTACGATTATTAGGTTTTCAACGGCAAGGTAAAGAAAATATAGAGTTTTTGATAAATAAAAGATATAATTAGAGCAGACAAATTAGTTATGCAATTTCAGGTACCACAATTTGCGGAGACAGAAGATAAAATAATTGGGCCGTTAACCCTAAAGCAATTTTTCTATATTGGCACCGGAGGGGCGATTGCCATGCTTTCTTACTTCTCACTAGCCGCAATGCCGGCGATAATTATTGCGATTATTTCAATTGGCGTCGCTTGCACCTTCGCATTTATAAAGATAAACGGCAGATCGTTTGAAAAAATGTTTTTATCCGCCATCCGCTTCTACTGGAAAGAAAGAATTTATGTTTGGCAGCCCAAAAAGCCAAATCTTCCCAAAACCAAGGAAAATATTAAAGGTGAAGTTGCCCCCGGGTTCTCTTTTGAAAAGATTCTGGCCGGAATGGCGCTCAAGAGCGCTTTGGGATACGTGGAAACTGGGAGTAAGGCCGGAGAAGATGTCCCGAAAGAACCGGATGCCCCCAAAATACAAGAAACAAAACAAGTTTACCAAGTGGTCAGAGAAATCAGTGGCGCGAGAAGTGTCGCGCGGCGCATTGACTATAGATAAACTAATTTTTGCTATATAATTAAAAAATGCCAGGAAATTCTCAAGATTTAGTTGGAGTGGATGGTATCAAAAGCTCCACAATAGTAATGAAGGATGGAAGCCTTAGACAGGTTTTGCTTGTTGGCGGACTTAATTTCCAACTGAAATCGGAAGAGGAACAAAATAGTATCTCCGCGGCCTACCAAAACTTTTTGAACAGTATAGATTTTGGCATACAGGTGATAGTCCATTCGCGCAAAGTGAATATTGATAAATATCTTAAAAATCTGGACGACAAAGTGAAGGAAGAGCCATCTCCGCTACTGCAAAATCAAATTTCTGAATACCGAGAATTTATCCGGCAGTTTGTGCAAGATCACGATATTATGTCCAAATCGTTTTTTGTGGTTGTTCCTTTTTATCCAACAACAGTTGCGGCAGCAACCGGAGGGATAGCCTCTTCCATTCCTTTTCTTTCTAAAAAACCAACTGCCGAACAGAAAAAGGTTAGCGAAGAAGAAAAAGATGTTGAATTTAAAAAGAATTTGGAACAATTAGGGCAAAGAGTTGATCAGGTTATTCAGGGGCTTTCTTCGGTGGGACTGGAGGTACTAGTTGCGAATGACGAGCAGATTGTTGAGCTCTTGTACAACTTTTATAACCCAGAATCAACTGAAAAAGAGGATATTAATTTGCCGACCGAAAAACCAACCGAAGAACAAAAATAATATGGAAGGAAATTTTGAGGATATTAAAAAAATAATTTCGCCGGCGGGAGTAGAAGTGGATTCTAACTTTTTGAAAGTTGGCAATAAATTTGTAAAAACATTTTTTATTCACTCATATCCGCGCTTTCTTGCGACTGGCTGGTTTGAGCCGCTAATAAACCTTCCGTACTTGTTTGATATTTCTATATTTATAAACCCGGCCGATACCGGAGATACTCTCAAAAAATTACGTAAAAAATCGGCGCAGATTGAATCTCAGCTAATGGATGTGGAAGAAAAAGGCCTAGTAAGAGACCCGATGCTAGAAACGGCGTTGAGCGACGTAGAAGGGTTGAGAGATATGCTCCAGCAGTCGCAGGAAAAAATGTTCTCGGTTGGAACTTATTTTTCCATATACGCGAACAGTATGGACGACTTGGCAAAATTAGAGAGCAAAATAGTTTCTATGATGGAATCTAAATTGGTGTACGTAAAACCAGCGCTCTTCAATCAACTTGAAGGATTCCAGAGCATTCTTCCTCTTTGCGGCGACAAACTACAAATTGAAACCCCGATGAATTCCAGCCCAATGGCTTCATTTTTCCCATTTGTCTCTGAGGACTTAACCGATATGACTCAAAAGAATGCGATTATGTACGGCATTAACCGACACAACAACAACCTTGTAATTTTTGATCGCTTCTCTTTAGAAAATGCCAATCAGGTTGTCTTCGCGAAATCTGGTGGAGGTAAGAGCTATTCTACAAAGCTGGATGTTATCCGCTCCCTTATGATGGGAACTGACGTTTTAATTATTGATCCGGAAAATGAATACGAGAGATTATCAACCGGCTTCGGGGGAAGCTACTTAAATATTTCGCTCACCTCCAAAGAACATATCAACCCTTTTGATATCCCAATTATCCCCGAAGGCGAGAATCCGACGGACGTTTTGCGCTCTCACATTGTGACCTTGAGCGGACTTATGAAGCTTATGCTTGGAAAATTAACTCCCGCTGAGGACGCGGTTTTGGACAGAGCGATAACCGAGACTTATGCCTCCCGAGAAATTGTTGCCGGAGAAGATTTTGCCGGGAAAGCAGCTCCACTTTTAAGTGATTTGGAAACAGTCTTAAGAAATTTGGAGGGGGGGCATGACATGGCAGAGAGAATGTACAAATATACCCAAGGGAGTTTCTCGGGATTATTAAATCAGCCGACAAACATTGATGTTAACAACCGACTTATCGTTTTCTCCATTCGCGACCTTGAAGAAGAACTGAGACCGGTCGGCATGTATATTGTTTTAAACTATATTTGGAATTTAATCCGCGCCAAATTAAAGCGCCGAGTTTTAATGATTGATGAGGCTTGGATTATGATGAAAAATGAAGACAGCGCGACCTTTATGTTCGGCTTGGTTAAAAGAGCCAGAAAATATTATTTGGGTGTTACTACGATAACCCAAGATGTGGAAGACTTTTTGCGCTCTCCATACGGCAGACCAATCGTTACCAACGCCTCCATCCAGTTGCTCCTTAAACAGGCGCCAGCGACGATTGATATTGTCGGAAAAGCATTTAGTCTAACCGAGGTGGAAAAAGAATTATTGGTTTCCGCGGAAGTTGGAACTGGTCTTTTCTTCGCAGGGAAGAAACACGTGGCCATACAAATTATTCCTTCTTTCTTTGAGAATCAACTTATAACCACAGACCCAAGCGAGCTTTTAAAAAAATAAAAAATGGCTGACGAGGAAGTAATAAGCGAACCAACCGAAAATCTTCCGCAATACGACGCCTACAACCCGTCTCAAAGGGGGAGAGACAACTCCTCTCCTAAAAATCCGAGCGGAACGGAGGCAACAATTATTGTTTTGGTTTTAGGTGTATTACCCGATGTTATTGATTTCTTTAGCATCGGCGCTCTTTCGTTTGTATCATCTATTCTTTCTTGGCCTCTCACCGAGCTCTACTTTTATCACAAAAATTTAAAAATTCCGAATATTAGAAATTGGATACGCTGGAGCAACCTTGGAGACGTCATTCCGTTCCTTGGAGTTCTCCCTCTTAAAACTTTGGGGTTGGTTATGGCTATATATATTGTATGGCATCCGGAATCTAAATTTGCTAAAGGCGCGCAGGCGCTAGATGTTGTGTCTGGCACAAAAAAAGCTCCGAAAAAGACGCCGGCTGGATTTATGGGTAGAGCTAGACAATTGGCTGAAGAAAGAGCTGAGGGGGGTAGGCAAGAGGCTTTTGGCGAAGAAGAATATTTTGAACAAGGATACGGAAAAGAAAACGAAAAGGATGTTTATGAGCAGTTGGACGTTGAGGGGATTAGGGGGCCAGAAGAAGAAGCTGAAGCCCAAACGTTTGGGGAGATTATAATCACTCCTCCAGAAGAGGCGGCAGTAGAATCACCAAGGGCAACAACCGCACCCAAACCTTTTTCCGAAATAGTTCCGAAAGAAGAGTCCGAAATTAAGAAGGGTGTTGAGGAAGGAGCAAGTGTTGGTGGCGCCTATGAAGAAGAAAGAAAAATAAAAGGAACAATGGGTGATTTGAAGGGCGTACTAGAAGAGAATTCTACCTTAAACAGTAATCCACAGGAGGTTCAATCCTCCGACGATGAAAAGGTGGTAAACTTAAAGAGATGATGAGAAGGCATGCCTTGGTTTTATTTATCTTATTTTTGTTCCCCACAATATCACTTGGAGCAACCAATGATCCTTTTTTGTATTTAACGTGGAAGGCGAGAAGCTATACTCCCGATGATTATCTTGGGAAAATAATTCCCGGCGCCAACTCTCCGATTTTGGTTTCCCTTGAAGCCCTAGAAAATGGGAAAATTGTGGATCTTAAAAACAGTACTATAAAGTGGTATGTGGACAGCGAACTTTACTCCACAGGAATCGGACAGAAAAGTTTTACAATTAGAACTCCGAAAAAACTCACTTCGGGAATAATGAAGGTTCGTGCGGAAATAACCAATCGCTGGTCTTCTATAAAAATAAAGACTATAGATATTCCCATTTCTCCGCCAGTCGTAATATTAAAATCTAACTATTTATCTCAGTCTTTTGGAGATAACAAAATTTCAGTAAGAGCTTATCCATATTTCTTCGGGGTGAGTAGTTTGTCTGATTTGGTTTTTTCGTGGAAGGTTAACGGTCTGACTGTAAACTCTGCGGAGAACCCTCAAATAGTTGACGTTAGTTTTAACAAGGATGCCGATCCGGGGTCTGCTATAACCGTAGAAAGCTCCATCACTAATCCGAACGGCTCGTCTGAATCCGCATATAAAAGTTCGGTTTTTAAATACATACCTTAAAATGTTTTTGATTTCTAAAGCGTTAGCCGCCGCCATTGATGTCTCCATCCCTTGTATTTCTTGCGCTCACGCAGATGATCCTAGCCCAGTAGGGTTAATCGCTAACTTTTATGAACTAGCTATAGCATTTAGTGGAGTCTTGGCTTTAGGAATAATTATATATGCTGGAATAATTAGAATTATTAATGCTAATAACCCAGGCAAGGTAGGTGAGTCTAATGACATGATCTATAATGCTTTATTAGGAATAGTTCTTCTATTTGGAGCTTATATTCTTTTAAATACCATTAACCCTCAGCTTACTAAGCTAGAGTTGCCAGCGTTAAGTGAGATTAAGGCGCCTCCCAAAACGGATGGGGACCTAAATCCAGATACTTATATATATTGTGGGAATAAGAAAACGGACGGAACCATTTCC
>LCBW01000022.1 GCA_000997465.1 Parcubacteria group bacterium GW2011_GWC1_41_7 | reverse complement strand
GCATTTTGCCGCAGACGCTCGATATCATGAACGTGTACGCGCATGCCGCCGGATATCCGGCGGTCAAATCGTTCGACGCATATGAAGTACATGGTGACTCGGAAGGGTGGCTGGCTTCTATCGGTATCCCCGCGCTCACAGTGGAACTTTCGACGCACGACACTATAGAATGGGACAAGAACCTCGCCGGTATCGAAGCGCTTTTTACATATTTTAGTCGATAGGGGCTTGGCTTCTCAGCGGGCTTTCTGATATCATCCAGGCATATGAACATACTCATCGCTCTCGGAGTCGTCGTTCTGTATCTGCTCGCCTGTATTCGCATACTTCGGCAGTACGAGCGGGGCGTCGTTTTCACACTCGGAAAATTCACCGGTGTGCGCGATGCGGGATTCCGTTTCGTATTCGTGCCGTTCCAACAGATGGTTCGTGTATCGCTTCGCACCGTGACGATGCAGATACCATCACAAAAAATAATCACCAAAGACAACGTCTCGATTGATATCGCGGCGGTCGCGTATTACCACGTCACCGATCCAGAGAAATCAGTCATCATGATAGAGAATGTGGAGAGCGCGACCAATCAGATAAGCCAAACCACCGTGCGCAATGTCGTCGGGCAATTCAGCTTAGATCAACTGTTGTCGCAAACGCAAGAAATCAATACAAAGATTAAAGATGTGATTGACACGCATACTGAGCCGTGGGGCGCGCAGGTGACTGCGGTTGAAATTAAAGATATCGTGTTGCCTGACAACATGCAACGGGCGATGGCAAAAGAAGCGGAAGCAGAGCGTGAGCGCCGCGCAAAAATTGTTGCGGCAGAGGGTGAATTGCAGGCAGCTGAAAAATTAGGACAGGCGGCAGATCTTATGGCCGCGCATCCGGTTGCCTTGCAGCTTCGCACTTTGCAAACTATGGCGGAAATCAGCATTGAGAAAAACTCAACCATTATTTTCCCGGCGCAGTTTATGACAACCGTTCAAGAGGCGGTTAATATGATTAGAAAAGACAGCGTGAAGGGGTAAAAAATCTTATGGATATTGAAAAATTAAGGGCATTCCTTTTGTATTGCGGACGCGAAGGGTATGCACATATACCCGAGGGCGCAATGAAAAAAGAACAGGATGGATCAACTTCAATCACGCTTGAAAAAGAGAATTGGAAATTTCATGACAACTATTTTGGAGGTGAGCCGTACGGCGGACGCGAAGTGGTATTTTATGAGGGCAAGCCGGTTTGGATCATGGTGTACTACGGAAATGTTGACGTAGCGGTATCTGATTTGGGGCCAGTATATGGATTTTTGAAAAAAGCGCTTGCACTTGTTCCTGACGATGCGCCGTATCGCGGGCCTACAAAATTCTTAGAGGATGATTTTCAATACGAAAACAAGTGGAGCGGCAGTCTAGAGGATTTTTCAGGAAAGGAAATTATCTATCTTCATGGCGAAAAAGTATATAGCGCTCGCTACGGCGGAGGGCTTGTTGCCCAAAGATAATATGCATATTAATAAACTATTCGTTGCAACAAAAGCGTTTATTGAATATGAGGGAAAGATTTTGATTCTGCAAGAGTCGGGGAAATATGTAGACGGCACTAATGTCGGCAGATATGATGTTCCAGGCGGCAGAGTAGAGCCAGGACAGCGGTTTGATGAAAGCTTGCGGCGCGAAATTAAAGAGGAAACCGGATTGGAGGTTGAGGTGGGAGGTCCGTTCTACGTTGGTGAGTTTGTCGGCATTTTCTTTATGTGCAAAGCAAAAAGCAGTGTAGTAGTGCTCGGAGAAGATCATGGCGCGTATGAATGGATTGATCCTAAAAATTTTGAAACATACAACCTCATTGAAAATCTGAAGCCTGCTTTTAGGGCTTATTTAGATAAAATGTAACGGCTAAACGGGTTTAGCCTTTAAAAAACTAGCATTTTTTGACTTTTTGGGTTTTCATGTATAATCAGACATGTCACTTACATTAAAAAAATACCATGTCAGCAGTAAAAACAGATACAAAAGAACAGATAGGAATGCCGGATGTGAAGCCGGGTATGGTGGTTCGTGTTGTGCAAGCTTTTGTTGATGATAAGGGAAAGGAAATTAATAAGGCATTTCGCGGTATTGTTATTGCTCGCAAACATGGTAATGAAATCGGTGCAACTTTCACGGTTCGCGGAGAAGCATCAGGACAGATTATTGAAAAAATTTTTCCTATTCACTCTCCCATGGTGAAAAAAATTGAGGTGATTGGAGAGTCAAAAACGCGCAGATCAAAGCTTTATTTCATTCGTGAACTTTCGCCAAACAAGATTCGCAAGAAACTCAAAACAAAATATACGGCCAAAAAATAGCGGCGTGCCGATTAGGCTAAGCCGCAAGCCGCGACATATGGCGAAGTCATATGTCGCGAGCGCCTCAATTAGGGCACAGTAAAACCGTATAAAGTCTTCGGATATATTTCCGGGGATTTTGTTTTAATGAAAAGATTTATACTTTTTATAAGAATTTTTTAAAACACCCATGAGGATCTTATTTTTGATTCTCGTATTTCCTCCGTTTAGTTTTTTATTTGCACAAAGCGCATCTCTTTCAATCTGCGAAATTATGGTTAATCCCAAAGGGGGAGACAGTGATCATGAGTGGATAGAGGTGGTCAATGATGGATCGCCTCTTTCTGTTGCAACAGGAAAAACAGGGTGGAGATTGAATGATGGAAGTAATCATTATGTCAACGGGGATGCGTTTACGTGGAAGACCGGGGAAGTAGTGCTTTTTGTACAGGATAAAAATATTTTTCGCGCTCAATATTCAACAATACACGCGCGCATTCTCGAGAGTCCTTTTTCTTTGAAAAATACAAGTGGATTAATCAAGTTTATTGACGCACAAAAAAATACACTTCTTTCTATTTCATATACCAATAGCGCGGAAGAAGGGTATGCGCTCGTAAAGCAAGGGGCATCATTTGCACAGGGGAACCAAATAGGCGGAAATCCAGGAACATGCGGCGATGCGGCATATCAACCACCTGTCCAAGCTGTTCAATATATATCGCAGGAGTCAGCTCAAAAGGAGCCAACCTCTTCGCAACAAGTTTCTACGCCATCTGTGCATGCGCCCACGTCTTCGGAGCAAAAAATAATCCCGACTGTTTCAATATCTGAATTTTTGCCTAATATCAAAGGCGCAGACAACGCAGAATTTATTGAACTCTATACCGCAACGAGCGCACCAGTATCGCTTGCTGATTTTATTTTGCAAGTAGGAAGCAAGCGCATAAAATTAGCCGATGAATTTTTTGGTCCGTATACAGTGCTTGATAAGGAGGATTATGGATTTTCACTTCGTAACTCAGGAGAAACTCTTTTACTTTTATATCAAAACAAACCAATTCATAAAATTTCATATTCCGGCAAAGCACCAGAAGACGCAAGTTTTGCAAAAATAGGGGATGAATGGAAATGGACGCGTCCGACTCCGGGTACTGTAAATACATATAGAGCAGTTTCACAATCCAGTGGAAGTGCAGTATCTCAAAATCAAAACATACTTATACAAACTGCAAACACTGTGGATGCAGTTGAAGATATTGCGCCTCTACAACAATCTTCTAAAAAATCATTTAATATTACCCCACTTATTATAGGAATCATTATTTCACTGTGTGCCGCCGGAGTAGTATTATTTCTGCTAAAGTAAAACGCGTCAAGCAAGGCTTGACGCAGGGAGTGCCGTAAGCACATAAGTGCTTGTGCTTAGTGAGGGACAGCGTTAGGCGAGTTGTCCGGTGTATCGCGTGGCGTTGCTCAGAAACGCCGCTACGTCGCGGAAGAGTTGGACGACTTCGTCCACGACTTGCTGGAAGAAGGACTGTACATCGTCGAGCGAGATGTGCGCCTTAATCCAGTTTACCACCGGCGCAAGCACCCCCGCGGCTGCAACCAGGAGTGCCAGCACGAACGCGTTGAACGCGACAAATGCCACCGCGCTGATGGCCAACTTGGTAATGCTTGCGCCGAGCCACACGGCAAACGCAAGTGCCGCGACCTTTACGCCGATGGCGATCCAGTCGGATGCGGCGCGATTGCCGGTGTGCTTTTCGGCGCGCGACACATCGCTGAAACCAACCTCAATGGGGTTTCCGTTGCGTGTGATGGTGTTGCCTTGGTCATCCGCCAAGATCAGCGAGGGCGCAAGGCCTTCCCATCCCCATACGAGGTTTGCGGTGTCGCCATTGGATTCGCGGACGACTCGCAAGTGCCGGTAGGACGCTGCGCCGCCACGGACGCAGGTGAACCGCAGGGTGTCTTTGGTTTCATCTCGGCCGCTTCCCACCGGAATCTCCATGCGGTAGGACTTGCTGGGATCCTCCTGCTTGACGAGCGCGTCAATCTTGGTGTATGCCTCCTTGACGCGCGTTGCCATGTCCTGTTCGGTGCCCGAGATGGTCGTGTCGGCGGGGGGCGGGGGATTATCTCCATCGCCTGATCCGACGCGAGGCTCAGCCGCGCTTCCGCAGCCTGCCATGAGCGTAGTCATGGAGACCATGACTATCCATGCAATCCATTGGCGTGCTGTCACGGTCGTCTCCTCACGATTGTATCGTGCTAATTTATATTATAAAAGATTTATTTATTAAGTCAAGTACTAATCGTACGAAATATGAAGGTCATTCACTTCTTCTTTTAAAAGAGGGTTGTTTTTTAAAAAAGGATCCTCTTGTATGATGTCTTCTGCATAGTGCTTGGCGTGTGCTACTAATTGCGTGTTTTGTAGGGCTTCCATGGTAAGGTCTGATAGCCCAGATTGGCGTTGTCCTAGCAGTTCTCCCGCTCCTCGAATTTCTAAATCTTTTTCCGCTAAATACATGGCATCGTTTGATTCTTCCATGGCTTTCAGTCGGCGGTAGGCAGTTGCAGAATATTTTTGAGGGATAAGAAAACAGGAGCTTTGATGAATGGATCGTCCAACGCGTCCGCGCATTTGGTGCAGTTGTGAAAGTCCAAACCGTTCGGCTCCTTCTATAAGCATGACCGTTGCAAGGGGAAGATCTATGCCGACTTCGATCACAGATGAGGCAACTAAAATTTGAGATCTTCCATTTTGCAGCTGATCCAAGGCATCTGCTTTTTCATCTGATTTCATGCTTCCGTAGAGCATTGCGGTTTTATATGTTGGAAATGCTTTTTTTATTTTCTCAAACTCTTCTTTCACGTTTTTTATCTCCATTTTTAAAAGAGATTGTATTTTTTTGTTTTCATCGGACATAACTTCAACGCGTGGACAGATGACAAAAAACTGATGGCCTTTTTTGAGCTCCTGCATTGCAAAGGCATAGAGTTTTGGGCGATCGGTTTCTTTTATGATTTTTGTCTGTACGGGTTTTCTTCCTCCGGGCATGTCTTTTAAAAGCGATAATTGCATATCGGCATAGAGGGCGAGCGCAAGCGTCCGAGGGATTGGCGTTGCAGTCATGGATAGCACGTGGGGAATTTGTTTTTCGCTTGAAAGCACGGAGAGTTTTCCGCGTTGCTTGACGCCAAATCGCTGTTGTTCGTCAATGATAATAAGCCCTACATCGGACAAGGGGTGTTTTATTTCCAAAAGCGCATGTGTTCCGATAAGGAGTTGAATGCGTTTTTGCAAAAGTAGGCGATGTAGTTCCTCTTTTTTCTTTTTTGCAGTAAATCCATTTTTTGCAAATTGCGTTTCTTTTGAAACTAAAAGACCGATACCAATATCGTGCTGGGCAAAATCTTTGGTAGCGCGCTGAAAATGCTGGCGCGCGAGAATTTCAGTTGGCGCCATCATACATACTTGGTAGCCTGATAGTATGGTGGTGAGCGCTGCGATTTCAGCAACAAGCGTTTTTCCGGATCCTACCTCCCCTTGGATAAGGCGATTTTGAGGAAAGGGTTTTTCAAAACTGCGAAAAATATCCGCAACTACTTCTGTTTGTCCTTGGGTGAGCGAAAAATCAAATCTTTTTAAAAATCGGGATATTTCTTCTTTATGTATGGAAATGATAGGTGCTTTTTGCTGAGCAAGTGTTGCTTTGTTTAAATATAGCTTCAGTTGCATGAAAAATAATTTTTCAAATGCAAATCTTTTTCGTGCAGTGCGCGCTTCTTCAAGAGTTTTTGGGCTATGCGCAAGAATAAGCGCCTCAGAAAATGTAGGGAATCTTAACTGCTCTCGTATGTTTTTAGGAAGCGGATCTGCAAGGGGTGAGAGATCACAACTATGTAGTATTTTTTGTACGACGGTTTTGATGTATGTTCCGGTTGTCCCTTCGCTATTTGGATACATAGGGAAAATCCCAAACAATTCATTTGAAATGTCGTCATCTTCGCGGCTTAAAATTTGAAACGATGGGTTTGAGATATTGAGGCCGAAATTATTTTTTACTGCCGTGCCCCATACTGCAACAAGAGGGTTTCCCGCAAATTGTTTGACAAGATATGGTTGGTTAAACCACACGACGCGTAATTTTCCAGACGCATCTTCTAAGGATGCGTTTACCATAAAAAGACGATACCGGGGAGAGCGAAACATGCGTACACTTGAAATTGTTCCTACCACCACAGCAAAGGAATTTTGTTTTATCTGTGAAATTGGTGTTACGGTGCTTAAATCTTGGTACGCATAGGGAATATGCAAAAGCACATCTTTGAGTGTGTGAAAGTTTGACTTTTCAAGCTTTGCGACAGTTTGATGGGCAAGAATCCCTGAATCTTTTAGGGATATTGAAAGGTTGGAGATAATCTTTTTTTGCATGGAATTATTTTTTTAAATATACTTTTTGCTCAACGTGCCAAGTTTGGCGTCCGTTTTGCTACCGCTCAAACAAGCCATAGGGCGCTACAGCCTTCGGCTACGCTTGCGGCTTACCGACATAAAGTCGGACGCCGCACCTACCCAAATTTCGCTCAAAGTATATTTAAAAAATTACGCATGTATTATGCTGAATTATAAGGTGCGAAGGGAAGCGTTATAATCAGTTAATGAATACCGATAAAAAGCCGCTTGTGTTTCTGCACGGCTGGGTTACTTCTTATATTATCAACAAAAACAAAAGCATCAAACAGGAATATGCGGATGTCCTTGATTTATTGAGCCATAATTTTTCGGTTTTTTTTGTTGAATTGCCTGGATTTGGCATGCAATCTCTTCCTGAAAAACCACTAGTGCTTTCAGATTACGTATCTTTTGTGAGAGAATTTGTAAGTAAAAACAATTTAAAAGAATTTGTTTTGGCGGGGCATTCTTTTGGGGGACAGATTGCAGCAGCATTTACAGCACAATATCCAGAGTGTGTAAGCAATTTGATTTTATACAATGCCGCGTGTATCCGAAAAGAATTCCAAGAAACTGCAGCGTCAAAAACAGGAAGAGCTGCTTTCCACGCAGTTCCATTCTTGCGTCCAATTTTTTATCGGCTGATTGGAAGAGGAGGGCATACCGCACTTCCGCAGATTATGCAAAAGACAAAAAGTAATGTGGTACGCGCAGACATTTCATCTGTGCTGGAGCATATGACCACCCATACACTTGTGCTTTGGGGTGAAAGTGATGATTTGACGCCACTACAAGAAGGGAAGCAGATTGCGCACCTTATCCCGGGGGCACAACTTATCGTGCACCCTAGGGGAGATCATGTGTTTCATAAAAAAGACCCAGGTGCTTTTGCCAATTATATAAAAACATTTATATATAACCATGCGTAATTTTTTTAATACACCATTCGCTCAATGTGCCAAGTTTGGCGCCCATTTCATGGCCGCTCAAACAAGCCATGCCT
>LCBW01000021.1 GCA_000997465.1 Parcubacteria group bacterium GW2011_GWC1_41_7 | reverse complement strand
GCTGTCGGCACTCGAGGAGTCGGATCGGGCGCAAAACGTCCGGTTCGACGCGGTCGAGGCGACCACAAAGGCGCAAGTCGAGGCAACCACTGCGCTCGACACCCGCGTCGGCGAAGTCCAAGGGGACATCGCTCGCCTGGAGGCCGCGGTCGGCGCCAAGGCCCTTAAGAAGGCCGAGGCGCGGCTCGCCGCCGCTGCGGGCAAGCCCACCGCGGAGGGCGAGGGTGAGAAACCCGAAGGGGGAAGTTTCCCCTGGAAGGCGATCTTCCTGGTTCTCGCCGCTGTGGCCGCGATCGGCACGTTCGCGCTGATGCGGAAAGGCGTGATCACCACTCGGCTTCAAGCCGGGTTGGGGATCGTGCTGGCGGTTGCCCTGCTGGGATTGGCACTCATGCTCTAGCCGCCCAACTCGCGCTGTTCGCTCCTCCCACTCGCGCCTACGTCGCTTTGCGTGACTACGGACGGGTAAAAGACGATCAGCAACTCATGAACGAAAAGTGCCGAGGCACCATCTTCTCATCCTGTTACAGGGATACGCAGAAGACATCGGGCCCCGGCCTTTTCTTTTGTTTGTAAGTTGACTCTATATAAAAAAAGTAGTATAATATAAACAGCATAAAGGGCAAAAAACCTTTATGCACAAAACAATCATACATACCAGTCGTTTATTGTTACAATATTTCTAACATGGCAAACGAAAGAAGTTTTTGGGGGTTTGCAGGGGTTTTAAATATTACACCCGAACAAGCAGAAACAGTTGCCGCTGATATTGAAGCGCAAGTTGAAAATAATCCTCGAGCAAGAGAAATTTTACAAACATTAAAGCGTCTTGCTCCAGTTGCTGGAGCCATTGCAGTATCTGCATTTTTGGGTGGTTGTGGTGGCGGTGCACCTGCTCCAAATCCAGATGTTGTTGATCGTTCTATGACTGCATTAAAAGATTACATTACCAATCCTGGTACTATTTCTGGTGCTGCAGGAACCATATTGCTTATGTGGGGGTTGGTTCGCGCAAGTGGATTTAGTATTGCTCGCACCATAAATATGTTTCGTGATCCAGCTGATCGTGTTCCAGAGGGTCCTCCAGCTTCCAAAAGCGACAAGCGTATGGGAAGAAATCTTGCGATGGTGGGGTCAGCTATTATGCTTTTGACTGGTTTAGTGAATGCATTTATTGAACACCCAGTTACTCGAGCATATGCAGCACGTGAAGGGACTGAAACAATTACTGAAGCAACTGATCGGTTAAAACAATTAGAAGCAACCCGAGCAACCGAGGCAAAACCCTATGGTCCCGGCATTACTGTTCCCCCTGGAGTTTCTGAAGAACAGCATCGGGCATATGAATCAGGCAGGGCAGAAGAGCGATCTGATGTTGAACAAGACGGCTGGAAAATTCGTCGTGGCGAAGAATTACGCGCCGAGGGATCTGAGGCGTATGCCGCCGCAGAGGGTGCTGTTCAGTCAGAGGAAGCACGTACAGCTCGCGTTGTGAGTGAATCTGAGCGTGAGCTTAATGATGCTGAAATTACAAGAGTAAAATCAAACATTCAACTTTCTATTGCACATGGGCGTTTGGCTGCAGTAAATAATGCAATGGACAGCCTGGTCCGGATATGGGAAAGAAATTTGCAAGCGAAAGCGCGGCAGGAAGCACTGGAAACTACACGTGAATTTCAAGACACACTTGCTGAAATCGATCTTATTGTGAAAGACAATCCTCAAGCTCGAACACACCTTGATGCGTTGCGCCAGCGCGTTCACGATAAAATTGTCGCTCTTGAAGGGGGAGAATAATAATTATTACACTATGATTACACCTAAAACACTCAGCAGCATACTTGATTCGTTTATGGGGCGGTTGTCTTTGGCACTTGCAGAAAAATTTGATGATGATATTGTTGTTCGGTTATCTAGCGCGGTAACGTCCATTAATGAAAAAATGGCTGGATTTTCAATTGAAGATATTCACACTGTTGAAGATTTGATGAAAATTACAGAAGAGAATATTTTATCTGAATTCTCTTTGGCATTTCGTGATTCTGTGGAAGATATAGATATTATTGTCGCGCAGTGCTGGAAGGATCATATGCAGGCGCTTGGGGTTTCTATAGATTAATTTTTATTATGAGTATATTTGATAAAATAACGGGAAGGCGTGAACGGCGCGCAACTCCCGAGATGACACGTACTATTGGACGTGTGTTTGCAGGAAATCCTTCTATTGTCGTTAAGGACATATTGAAATCATATCTTCCACAAACTACATATGAAGCCGTAGATCGGTTGGATTTAACCGGGTTGTTTGATTCGATAAAGAGAAATCCCGAAAATCAAACGCGATACTTTGAAAATTTTTTACAAAGTTCAGCGGTTGTTGCGCTTTTTGCAGGAGATGACAATGATCTTGAAAGAAAGCAAGTATTAAATCAATTAAATACGCGTTTTACTATTGAACAGATTGTATACCCTAACGCAAATGTTGCGGCTTTTTTGGAGGCATTTACGGGGGATAACCCGGATGAAATGTGGAATGTGATGGGGCAACAATATTATTCAGAAGAAGATCGCACTTTTATTTTGACTGCTATTCAAGGTATATGTAATGAATTTACGGCAGGTAAGCTTGCCGTTGAAATAACGGGTAGAATTGGCGGAAGGATGGGGATTGATGTTTATTTTACCGTTGATCAGTTTTTAGCACGCATTGAACATGTCCATGAAATATTTGATCAACTTGCAACTGCAGAGAGAAATAGGGAACGACTTGAGGAGCAAGTTCCAGAAGCAAAGGAGCTTGATGAGCTAGCTGGAAAGTTATCAGGTTTTTTTTCAGGTGACTTGATAGATATGGTTGAGGGATATAAAGAGTCCATTGGAAGAGGGGTTTTAAATGGCCAGGTTCCTGTGAAAGAAGCGCAAGGACTTATGTCCGAACTCCTTGGAACCTTAAAGCGTTTTGATGATGAAAAAGATCCTGAAAAAAAGAAGATGGCGCTTGGGGGTTTTATTGAAAGATTAAAGGGTGGGGTTGCTAATTTGGCGGCGCTCCAGTGCCAGTATTTTTAATACACTACTGGATTTTGCGTTACAATAAAATTATCATTATTTTTATTGCGGTGCATTGGGCATCGTATGCTATGCGTATATTTTTATGACTTGGAGACAAAAACAAAAATTATGGTATGGATTTATATTTGCGCTTGTGGTGCTTGCGCTTTTGTATCCGCTCTATCTTACCGTAAAACCTGCGCCCACTTGCTTTGATCGCAAACTTAACCAAAATGAGGAGGAAGTAGATTGCGGAGGAGCGTGTCTTTCCTGTTCTATTTTTAAGCTTCAAAATGTAAAGACATATACTACTTCTTATTTTGTATATGCTGATAATTCGTTGGATATGGTTGCGGAAGTTGAAAATCCAAATGATGGATGGGGGCTTCGCGAATTCTCGTACCAATTTATTATCCAAGGGACTGGGGGAGAGCAGGCAATTATTTCAGGGAACAGTTTTATATACCCGAGGCAAAGAAAATATGTTACCGCGCTGAATCGTCAGCTTCCGGCATTTCCTATAAAAAATATTATTCTCAGTGCTTCATCGCGCAGGGAAAATTGGAGCGAAATTGGCGTAGATCCGGTTAAGGTAAACTTGCTTAATTATTCATTTGAAAATAATGCGCTTTCTGCGGAAATTATTAATGCGGCAGACAAAACGTATGCGCCGCTTACGCTTCGATTTGTGATATTTGACGCGAGCGATACAATGGTTGGCGTAGTCGAGAGTACTCTCTCTTCATTGGAACCGCTACAGAGGCAAACTATTCGACTCAGTTTGCCACCCTTTCAAGAGTCACCTGCAAGCGTTATTTTTGAGGCGGACAGTAATGTTTTTGAGGGAAATTTCTAAGATATTATTCATCGCACGCGTATAAATTTTGGTATAGTTAAAATAATATGAAGAACTTAGGGATCATTTTAAGTTTGATTGTATTTATGCTTATGTCGGTGATGACACTTTTTTCCATTGGAAAACAGGAGCTTTTTATGAAGCAGTTCGGGTTTTGGATTGCTTCGTTTGTTATTCTTTTGAGCAGTATGTGGGTGCGATATCAGAATCTTATGCGTCCTCCCTATAGTATTATTTTTTTTTCCATTTTGGGGTTTTTTTTCGTGTTTAATTTGTTATTGCCTAATAAATCTTGGATTACAGTTGGACCATTAAGTATTCAGCCCTCTGAATTTGGGCGAATTGCATTGGTGATGCTCCTTGCTATGTTTTTCAGTAAATTTTCAGAGCGGCTTGAGGGGCGGGGACAGTTTTATGTATGGCTCAGCTTGGTTTCTATTGCGCCGCTTCTTTTTGCGGTTGTTATTCAGCCGGATATGGGTATGACTGTGCTGTATCTTTTAACCTGGTTTTTTGGACTTTTGAATTTTATTTCCTTTAAGAAATTTTTGAGTATGTGCGGAATTTTTTTGTTGCTTTTTGTGGTTATGTGGTTTTTGGTTTTAAAACCATATCAAAAAGACAGAATACTTGCAATTGCCGTTCCCGATCGCGACCCATTGGGTGCAGGGTATAACTTAACGCAGATGAAAATTGCAGTAGGGTCTGCTGGATTTTTAGGGAAAGGATTCGGGCAGGGAACACAGGCGCGACTCGGGTTTTTGCCCGAAGCGCACTCTGATTTTCTCTTGGCAAGTTTTTTAGAAGAGTGGGGTTTTCTTGGATTTCTTATTTTTTCTTTTACGATGTGTGTGTTTTTGGTATCTGTCGCAAAGGAAAATTCTTTTTTTGCTGATCATCTTTCGCAGTCCTTTGGCATTATTATGCTTATACAGTTTGCCATTCGTTTTACGTTTACGATGGCAATGAATTTGGGGGTAGCTCCTATTATTGGACTTCCAACACCATTTTTTAGTTATGGCGGATCACATTTACTGGCAGACGCTTTGATGCTTGCGGTGTGGAATAGCGGAAGGGTTTAAGTTTTTGTTTACCATTCATCAACCCGGTCGTATTCCCCAGCGAGAAATTGCGGACATCAAAGATATCCGCGACTCGCCCTCGCTCACTCGCATCAAAGATGTTCGTACTATGCTCGCTCGGGCTGCGCGGGTTTCTTTATGATAAACAAAAACTTTTTAAAAAAGAAGAAAAATACTTCGAGGGGTTCTCTTGTAAAATGTTTTTTTGTTGAAGGTAAAAACTAAATATACATGAGGGCAATTGTCGTGTATGTTTCTTTTCTTATGATAAACAAAAATTTTTCAGACAGAGAAAGAGTATGCTTTACTGCGTATGTTTTTGGTGGAAATTTTATTTTTAGGAGAATATAAAAATATTTTGTATGATTATGATATGTCGAGGTGGCGGAACTGGCAGACGCGCCAGCCTTAGGAGCTGGTGGGGTTATACCCGTGGAGGTTCGACTCCTCTCCTCGACACCTTTTTTATTCAACCTTAAGTGTACCGTTTATATCAGTACGCCACAAAGGGATGCTAAATTTTTTAAGCCGCAAAAGCGTATCTTGGTGTGGGTGACCATACTTATTTTTTCCTACCTGAACAATTGCTTTGCGCGGCGCGACACTTTGCAGAAATATTTCAGATGATGAATATTTTGATCCGTGGTGCGGCACTAGAAGATAGTCGCTTTTCAGGGTATATGCTTCGGTAAGTATTTTTTCAGTTTTTGCGCCAATGTCTCCGGTTAAAAGAAATGTTGTGGTTGCAGAGAGTTCTTTTTGCGCGATGGAAAGAACAAGAGATCGTTCGTTGTCTGTTTTGAGCGTTGTTTGCGCATGGGGCGGCGGGCTGAGTACAAGAATATTTTCAGATGGAGTTGCAATAGTATCGCGTGCATCAACAATGATAATGGCTGTTCCTTGTTGTTTTGCTTTTTGCAGGAGCTGTACCCAACCGCTCTCTTGCGAAGTGTACGGTGATACCAGAAGCGCTTGGACGTGGTAGCGCTTGAGCACCTCAAATGCTCCTTGGTAGTGATCTGTATCAGGGTGAGACAAAAAAATTAAATCAATGGTTTTTCTATAAAAGGGAAGGCGTTCGCTTATTTTTTGCGTTGTCTGCAATCCCGAAGGCCCCGCATCATACAAAAGAGCGGATGCGTTGTTTGCAATGAGCACGCTATTTCCTTGGCCTATATCGAGAAATGAAACAAAGGGAGCTATGTGTTGATGCAAAAAAATGGTATGCCAAAGAATGGTATTTGCAAGTATTAATGTTGCAATGATCACGGGCATATCACTGTTTTGGGGGAAGTTGAAATTCTATTGATTCTTTTTGATTAAGACGCACGATGATATATATGATGATTGTATACCATCCCCATGTAACGTACAGCGGAAGAGATATAAAATATACGGGCATTGCGGAGAGCATGATAACAAAATGCCCGAGTAGTTCAAGCGGAAAGGAAAGAATGAGCGGAAGTTGCGAAAAAGAAAGGGCGCATACAATCAAAGCCGATAGCGCCATAGAAAACGGGATAAGGGGAAGAACTAGTATGTTTGCAAAAAATGATAATGGACTAAATTGTCCAAATACATGCCATAAAAGCGGAAGCACCATTACGCTTGCGCTTATTGTTTCTGCGCAAAGGGCTATGAGTGTGCGCACTACGCGAGATTGTGAGTGAATGCGTGCGTCTAGGTACGATATAACGCGTGGCGCAAGATATACAATGCCGGCAGTTGCAAGAAATGATAGTTGGAATCCGATGTCTATCAAAAGAGCAAAAGGATGTATGAGGGTAATGCCGAGTGCGGTTGCGAGAAATATATTTCGATAGAGTGGTATGCGCCCGCTATTTTTAATACAGAGTACAAGCGCAATCATGATGCATGCGCGAACAACTGATGAACTTGCTCCCGAAAATAACGTAAACGCAATAAGTAATAGCAATACCAGGAGCGATAGAAAAACACGGGGAATAGGAAAAAACGAAAATACACGAAATGCGGCAGACGATACAATTGCAAGATTGTATCCGGAAAGGGCAGTCACATGAGATAATCCAGTTTTTTGAAACGCGTCCAAGAGTACGGGATTTTCAATTTTTTTCCCATACAGAAGTCCCCCGATAAGATCGGATGTGTACAGAGGAACTGCGCGCTGTGTTTTTTGAGTAAGCATGTGTTGCATGCGCATGAGTGATGCAGTCAAAGATTTTTTCTCCCCAACGCGCGACAGTGATCTGATTGACATGCGAAGAAGAATATTTTGCTTGAAATCATACGGAGAGGTATTTTGAGATATAGTTCCGGTTGCCTGTATGGTATCTCCATATTGCAGATCGTACGATATAGGAGCATATGCACGTATGCGCACTGTATTTTTTTCAAGCAAGAATGTTTGATACGTTTCTTTTTGAGCGGGTACTGAAATGATAGTTGCTTGTACAATAGATTGTCTTTGCAAGTTTTTTATTGCTTCTTCGTTTATTGGTTCTGCGCGAAGCGATGCATAGGCATATCCCAGCAAGCACGATATGATGGCATACGCGCATACGATATATCGTTTTTGATAAGCTTTTTTTGGTTTAAAAAGAGGAATGAGTAAGAAAAACGTAAAAAGCCATAGGGGCTTTGAAAAAACAAATGATCCGATGATGAAAAAAATGGTGGCCGTAGCTTAGTAGGCTTAAAGCGCCGGGTTGTGGTCCCGGAGATCGTGGGTTCGAATCCCATCGGTCACCCACGAACCAGACCCCACCGAAAGTGGGGACGGTTCGGGGTAGACCCGAAGCGATGCCATTGAATTGGCATCGCGGTGGGATTTGAAACGCGGAGCTAGGTCGAGTCAGCAGACGAGACCGCGAGCGGAGGCCGACGACCGAGTCGAAGCGACGGCGAGGCGAGAGTTGTGGCAGAATCCCATCGGTCACCCTGTCAAATAATATTGCGAGATTTAAAAATTGCAATATTAAAATATTTTTTATGCTCAATAAGAAAATTTTTTTGTACAATACTCTTACGCGGAAAGAAGAATTTTTTGAACCCCTCAATAACGATCAGGTGACAATGTATTGTTGCGGACCGACCGTATATGATTTTGCGCATATTGGAAACCTGCGCGCGTATATTGCGGAAGATCTTTTAAGGCGTACATTGCGTTACGCAGGATATCCGATCAAGCACGTCATGAATATTACGGACGTCGGGCATCTTACCTCTGACGCAGATACAGGAGAAGATAAATTGGAAATTGCGGCAAAACGGGAAAAACTTGACGCATGGCTGGTTGCTGCAAAATATACAGAATTATTTTTTTCTGATTTAAAAAAATTAAATATTGAACTTCCCGATATATCTTCTAAGGCAACAGATCATATTGCAGACATGATCGAGCTTATTAAAAAGCTTGAAGAAAAAGGATACACCTATAAAACTGCAGACGGGATTTATTTTGATACAACAAAATTTCCAACCTATGGGGAGCTTACGCAGTTGCAGAAACAAAAATTACAAGCAGGAATGCGCATCGATATGGGGGAGAAAAAAAACGAACACGATTTTGCGCTCTGGAAGTTTTCTCTTAAAAATGAAAAGCGGCAGATGGAATGGAAGAGTCCCTGGGGGATTGGATTTCCGGGATGGCATATTGAATGCAGTGCAATGGCAATGAAATATTTTGGAGAGCAATTTGATATTCATTGCGGGGGCGTTGATCATATTTCCATTCATCACACAAACGAAATTGCGCAGTCATATTGCGCAACGGGAAAAATTCCCGCGCGGTATTGGTTCCATGTTGCTTTTTTGAATATCAATGGAGAAAAAATTTCAAAATCAAAAGGAAATTTTATTACCTTACAGGAAATTATTGACAAAGGATTTGATCCGCTTGCGTTTCGATATTTTATATTGAGTGGGCATTACCGGACGCAAATGGATTTTTCTTGGGAAGCACTGCAAGCTGCGCAAAATTCTCTAGAAAGGTTGCGTCATATTGCCGCTGATTTGACTGAGCTTGAAAATAACAAAGATTTTACCGATTTATTTCAGCTGGACGAAATAGAGAAAAATTATTGGGAGCACTGGAAAAATGTATTAGAAACGGCTCTTTTAAACGATTTAAACACTCCCGTTGTATTATCTTCTTTTTGGACTGCTATTCGAGAGGATATCAATCGCAAGGCGGTTCAATTACAACTTTTAAAATGGCTTGATGATATTTTTGTGTTAGATTTATTTAACACCAATACTTTTTTTCCTGAAGAGATTCAAAAAATAAAAGAAGAGCGTGATCGTGCGCGCGCGCAAAAAGATTGGACGTGCGCAGATGCATTGCGTATTCTTCTTGAAGAAAAAAATTTTGAAGTTATTGATCGTGACGATGAAACATTTCTTCGTAAAAAATAATTGCGGCGTGCCGAAGGCTAAGCCGCGATGAGTAATCTCATCTCCTGTTAATATATTTTTTTGTATATTAAAAAATTTTTAATCGGTGCATAATTTTTTTTTGTAACACAGTTATCCACAATTGACTTATGTGCAAAACGCTTCTACAATTTAGATAAGAGTTCGAAAATAAATCCTCACGGGTGAAGCACCACGGAGGTGGTCGAAGTAACCCAAGCAATTACGCAATGGCAGCAAAGAAAAAGAAAGCAGCAGCAAAAAAGACCGCTAAGAAAAAAGGAAAGAGATAAATTTTTTTAGCATCAATACAAACGGGAGGCATATGCCTCCCGTTTGTATTGAGTAGAATTTATTTAATAAGCGCAATGACTTTAGGGATAAAAATAATCAATCCAATGATGTAACTAAAAAGCGCCGAGAGAAATACCGCAGATCCTGCAACATCTTTTATGATTTTGATGCTGATATGATGATCGCGTGTAATAAGATTACAAATTTCCTCAATGCCGGTGTTGAAAATTTCAGAAATAAGTCCGATGTTTATCGCTAAAATAAGCGCAAGCCACTCGCCCCGAGAAAGCGTAAGTTCAAACCCTAAAAAAATTGCGCAAAGGGCAAGTAGCAGTTCTGTCCTAAAGTGTTTGTGGTGTTTTGCGATAAACAAAAAACCCGCGTATGCTTTTTCAAAGCTTTGAAAAACGTTTTTATTTTTATTGTGAAATGGGTTGTTTGCCATCTCTCATATATAATTATAGTATATAAAAGATATGGAAGTAGATAGTGCATTTTTGCAGGAAAAGGGACAAATTATCAGAGGACATATTATTGAAATGCTTGCAGAAGCCGGATCCGGGCATACCGCGGGCTCTTTGGGGATGGCAGATATTTTTGCGGTTTTATATTTTCATGTATTGCGGCATAATCCCCAAAATCCTTTTTGGGAAGATCGCGATCGATTTGTTCTTTCAAACGGACACATTTGTCCGGTTCAATATGCAGCGCTTGCTGAAAGCGGATACTTTTCTGTTGAGGAGCTGAAAACACTGCGAAAAATTAGTTCGCGATTGCAAGGCCATCCGCATCGCACAGCACTTCCAGGACTTGAAACGTCATCAGGGCCCTTAGGTGAGGGATTGGGACAAGCGGCGGGAATAGCGCTTGCCGGGCGCATGGATAAAAAATCATACCGCGTGTATTGTGTTACTTCCGATGGTGAACATCAAGAAGGGAGTACGTGGGAGTCGGTTTTGTTTGCCGCAAAATATCGCATTTCCAACCTGGTGAATATTATTGATTACAACAACATTCAAATCAGCGGATTTGTGAATGATGTGATGCCGCTTATGAGTTTACGTGAAAAATATGAAGCGTTTGGGTGGCAAGTCATAGAAACAAGCGGGCATGATGTACCTGAAATTTTACAGGCCTTTGAATTTTCAAAAAATATTATTGATACACCTACATGCATTATTGCGCATACCATTCCGGGTAAAGGGGTGAGCTTTATGGAAGGGAAATATGAATGGCATGGGAAGGCACCCAATACAGAAGAAGCAAAACAGGCACTTGTCGAATTAAATTGTTCATCAATATGAGTAAATTTTCCATTCGAAAATTTTATTTGTATCTTTTTGCACTCATCGGTCTTATTTTGATTGTTGTGGGAAGCGTGCGGCTTGTGAATCTTGCGCTTACCAAGTGGGTGTTTCCGCAGGCAGATGTGTATTATGAATATCCTGCTCCTAAACCAGTTTCAGTTGATGAAAAGGTGAGATATCAAGAACCTTCAAAGGAAGAATTGGAGGCATATCGCATAAAAGAAAGAACTGCCAGACGTCAACGTGATGCGGCAGGAGCGATTGCACTTCTTCTTGTTGGATTTCCGCTGTATGGATATCATTGGAAAATGATTAAAAGCGAGGAGAAAAAGGACAGGGATTAAGAATTAAGAATTAAGAATTATGCTCAATCCGGATCTGCATTTAAATACGCAATTATTTGAAGTTGACTGCGCAAAAGCGCCAACGCGCGATGGGTTTGGAGTGGGGTTGGAATATCTTGGGGAGCATAATGACGACGTTGTGGTACTTTCTGCTGATTTATCCGAAAGCACCAGATGCGATGGATTTATGAAAAAATTTCCTGAGCGGTATATTGAATGCGGAGTATCTGAACAAAATATGGCGCTTGTTGCCGCGGGACTTGGGGTGTGCGGAAAAATTCCATTTATCTCTTCGTATGCTGTTTTTTCTCCTGGAAGAAATTGGGAAGTGCTTCGTACAACAACGGTGTATAACAATCTTCCGGTAAAGATTGCAGGACACCATGCAGGTATTGTTACGGGGCCCGATGGCCCGACACATCAAGCAACGGAAGATATCGCAAGCGTGCGCTCATGGCCGGGTATGACGGTTCTTGTTCCGTGCGATGCGCTTCAGGCAGAAAAAGCAACAATTGCATCAGCCGATATCAATAGTCCGGTATATCTTCGGTTTTCAAGAGAAAAAACTCCAATTATAACCACTCAAGAAACGCCCTTTGAAATAGGAAAAGCATACGCGTATTGGGTAAGCGAAAAACCTCAAGTATTAATTGCATCAAGCGGGCATATGGTGTATCAAGCGCTTGCTGCAGCGCGCATACTGGAAAAGGAAAATATATCAAGCACCGTGCTTTCTCTTGCAACCATAAAGCCGCTTGATAAAAAAACAATCATAGCGCACGCAAAAACTGCAAAAGCTATTGTGTCGGTTGAAGATCATCAGATAGAGGGAGGATTGGGGGGGGCGCTTGCCGAACTGTTTTCAAAAGAATATCCTATACGAATGGGATATGTAGGATTGAAAAATACATTTGCAGAATCAGCTTCTGGCACAGATTTACTGCGCCAATATGGATTAGATGCGCTTGCTATCGCGTGCGAAGTAAAACGGGTACTTGATCTATAACAAAATATCCCAAATTTCTCCACCAGTGAGCTCGGGAGAATGATATGCCTCCAATTCGCTCAACTCTTGAACGGCCGAGGTCTTATGTGTTTGTTTTGAAATAATACATAAAGGCACTGCGCCAAATTCATGTTTTCCTGTTTCGCAATCAGTGATGTGGTCACCGGTGATAATATAGTGTACATTGTCCCATCCGCATGCGTCAGTTATTTTTTTAAAGAGCGCATCAAATTCTTCAAAAAATATTTTTTTACGCTGTGCATCTTTATCGTGGCCTGCCTCATCAGCTCCTTTTAAATGGATATACAGCAAATCGTATGAGTTGATGTGTTTTTGAATTGTTTCAAAAATAAATTGATATTGCGCGCTGTGTCCCGTTTCTGGAACTGTATCGGCATCAAATCCGACAATTTTACAGCTTCCGCGCACAACTCCGTTTTCCGCGATCACTATGCCATTTTTCCATTTTGGATGAAGAGAAAAAAAGTTTTGAAAATCTGGAATAGAATTTCCCGGTCCGCGCATAAGCAGATAATTTGCGGGAAGCAATCCGGCTTCTTGACGTTTTTTATTGAGGGGATGGTTATGCAATACAACAGATGATTGCATAATAAAGTCAGAAACAATGTGGGCAGATTTTATTGCCGCTTGCGTGTCGTTGAGCGGCGTTATTGTTTTTGGCGGCAATCCTGGATCAAAGGGATCGCTTTCATGTATGTCGGATGAGAGAGGGGCGTGAAATACAACGGGACATCTGTGCGCGTAGGTGCGTTTTATAGAAAAGGGTATCGCGCAGGGGACATGCGCGATAGATTGGATCAGTTCATCTAAATACAGCGTATCTCTTCCTGCGCGCCGATCATCAATCATCCCTGTATCGCGTATGGTTGCAAAGTTGAGTCGTAGCGCAAGTTCTCCTTTTTGAAATGGCATATCTCCTCCTATTGCCTCTATGGGACCGCGCGCGATTGGATTATTGACGTCATATCCCAAGATACCAAAATTTGCAATGTGACTAATACTTCCTCGTCCGTCGCTTGGCCACTGATTTTTTTTCAGAGGAAAATATTGAAACAGTTCCATATGGTCGCGCAGAGAGTGAAGAAACGGCTTATTGCTTGCGCGCAAAGGAGTATTTTTTTGAGGAAAGTCAGAGATGCCGTCTATGAGAAAAAAAATGGTGCGCATTATTCAAAATCTTCTGGAGAAGTGTGAGTCTGTTGCAAAAAAGCGCGTATGCCGTTTGCAATACCTTCGGCCATACGGTCTCGATGAAGAGTGAGCGCAATAAGATCGTTGAGATTATTCATATTACCGGTTTCAATAAGAATAGCGGGAGTTTTGGGAAAAATGGTATGCTTGAATTTAGACCAATTGAAAGCATAATAAAATTTTATATTTTCTGATGTGCGATCTAAATACATCATACCGGTGGATGATGCGTACTCTTGGATAAGAGACCACTTTAAGCTTTTATTTTTTTCGGAATAATCAACGGCAGGTCCCCCCATAAAAAATCCCGATGTATTGGCATCTCCTGCGTTTGCATGAATGGAAACAAAAACATCTGCATTATAAGAATCAGGAATAAGAGAGGGAAGAAGTTCTACTTTATAGCCGTATTGTGTGAGTACGCGTGCCGCTTGCTTGGCGATGTCATTATTAATATCTACTTCCTTGAGAGTTCCTCGACGCGCGCCTCCTCCTTGCGCCAATTGCCGAAGCTCAAGGGGAAGTTGGTCAATCATCAAATGCCCGACTTGTATCGCAATAGTTATAGGTTTATCGGCAGGTCGCTTCCAAGAGTCAAAATTGGGGTATCGAAACAAGAGTGCGTCCCGTGAAAATTCTTGGTAGGGTTGATAATAAATTTCTTGGAGAAAATTTTTTATTTGAGTTTGATTTATGAGATTTAAGCCGTTTGCGTGGATAAGGGAGGTTAAAAGCAAGACAAGAGTTGACGCAGATGTGATTGTGGTCATGATGATATGAATATATTATAATGAATGGAAGCAATTAGAATCTTTCTTGTTTTGTGGATAGCATAAAGGCCCCTGTGGTGAAATGGATATCACATCAGTCT
>LCBW01000020.1 GCA_000997465.1 Parcubacteria group bacterium GW2011_GWC1_41_7 | reverse complement strand
GCACGAAAAATTATTCCCTGGCTTAAAAAAATGGGCGCTGAGGGAATTGTTGAATATCCGCTTAATAAAGTTATCCTTTAATTCTCTATGCGCATTGAGATTGACCTTGACACAGTTTCGCCACTTTCTTTAGTTTTCCCGTGTGATATGTGCGCCAAGCGCTCGTAGACGCTCTTGGATGTGTTCATACCCACGATCAATATGCTCAACGTCATAAATTATTGTTGTTCCTTTTGCAATAAGCCCTGCAATAATCAAAGAAATGCCGGAGCGAATATCAAGCGATCGCACTTCTTTCCCCTGCAGGGGGGTGGGACCGATAATGAGCGCTCGGTGCGGATCTAAAATCTCAACATTTGCTCCCATATAGGCAAGTTCGCGCAAATAGTTGAATCTGTTTTCATACATCCAATCATGAATAAGGGTAACTCCTTGCGCCTGTGTCGCAAGTACTCCAAAGGGCGATTGGGTGTCTGATGGAAATTTTGGATAAAGACCTGTTTGAATTTTTGCTCCTTTCAGTTCGCTTGGGTGCACCGTAATGATATCTTTGACCGCGGTATATTTTATATGCATATCCTGCATCACCAAAAAAATTGCATCCATATCATTGGGACACGTTCCGGAAATTGCTATTGTGCTTCGAGTTGCCGCGGCAAGTGCAACAAATGTTGCCGCTTCCAGCGGGTCTGGAGGAATTGAAAAACTGATATTTTTTTTCAAATTTTTCTTTCCTGTTATTTTTAAAAAGGGCGTTCCAATTCCTTCGATCTTTACCCCTAATTCCTGTAAAAAAAATCCTAGGGCTTGCACATGCGGTTCAGTTGCAACAAGCTTCAGCGTTGTCGTATGGAACACCCCCGCGCAAAACATCATCAACGTTTCAGTTCCGGTCACACTTGCTTCCTGCAGTACGATACTGTTATTTTTTGTTTTTTTCACATGTGCATGTACTATTTCATTTTCTTGCACCTCTACCCCTAAATTGCGCAGGCCATCGGTATGAACGCTGATAGGGCGCGCTCCAATGATATCTCCTCCGGGACGATACAGTTTTGCTTTTCCAAAAAGTGCAAGTACGGGTCCTAAAAATAAAATTGACCCGCGCATTTTTTTTACCTCATCCGCAAGTAAATCCGCATATGCGATATTTTGACAATCTATAAGTAGTTCATGTTCTCCTTCCCATGTATGCGAAACCCCCATAAGGCGCATGATAGAGAGCATGCTTTCAACGTCTTGGATACGCGGAACATTATTGAGGCGAATTTTTCCAGGGGACAGTAAAGATGCCGCTAAAATTGGCAACACTGCATTTTTTGCGCCTGAGACGCGTATATTTCCTTTTAGCGTTTGTCCGCCTTGAATAATAAACTTTGACATATATAAGTTACATATTAAAAAGAAAAAGCTAAAAATAAATTAAAATCCAAAGGTATTTTATTTCTTTTTGAAAACTTCATTTATTTTTTTATTTTTAATTTTTACCCTATCTTTTGCCTTTCACTTTTTGCCTTTCACTTATTAGAGATATTTATCTAAAATTGCAATCATCAGTCCTAAAATACTCCCGAGTACATTGACCACCCAAAATCGAAATACAATAGAACTCTCGTGTTCTCCTTGTGCTTCAAAATGATGATGAATGGGGGTTGAGAGAAAAAGCTTCTTCTTGCGTATTTTTTTTGAAAATACTTGTAAAAGCACCGATCCCGATTCAACTACGAATACCGGAAGCATGATAAGCGCAAGCAGTGGGATTCCCTCAAGCAGAAAAACAATCGCCAAAAAAATTCCAATTGCCATACTACCCGTATCTCCCATAAATACTTTTGCGGGATAAATATTAAACCAAAGCAAAGCCAATATTGCCCCCAGCACGCTCGCAGAGAGCGCGGCAAGATTAAAATTGCCATTTATAAAGCTTACGATGCCTAAAACAAAAATGGTACTCATGGCAACTCCCCCCAAAAGCCCATCCAATCCATCTGTTTCGTTTGCAGAAAATGAAAGCGCTAAAATAAAAAATACTAAAAAGAGAAAATACCAAATCGGTCCAAGATAGATCCGTCCCCAAAATGGAATGGTCAAAAAACGAATGCCAAGTTTCGTCACAAACCACCATCCTACTAAAAGTGCAATGGCAACGTATAAGATTATTTTTTCCTTGATGCCCATCCCCCCCCGAAATGGACCTACCTTAAATATTCCAAACAAATCATCAATTCCTCCCAACACTCCTGCTAAAGCTAAAAGTGCAAGCGGCAGATATGTTTCGCGCCTATCTACAAAATTAATCCACTGCCCAAACGCATTTTCTCGTCCTATAAAGAAAAATAATAGCCCAATCACAATAGGAACAAGCCATACTATTACGCCTCCCATTGCAAGCGTTCCTGCCTTTTTTTGATGCATCGCTTGAAATACCGGGGCGCCTTGTGCCCGAATATTTTTTCCTAAGCGGAATTTCATCATGACATAATACCACAATGGAAAAATAATCAGCGCAAACACAAAGCTGATCACAAATACTGATAATATTTTAAAAATACCAATCGTTACTTCGTTCATATATTATACGTATGTTTTTTATGACACATATGACTGTTTTTTTATTAGAATTTTAGCGATTATTTTATGCATAAAAATAAAAACCCCGCAAGTCTATTTAGCATGAACGGACCTTCCTTTTTTTACCTGTTCCTCTATTGCTTATATGCATCGTTTTTTCGATATTTTACCCAAATCATCTAGATAAATACCAATCGTTACTTCGTTCATAAAAATACAGTGCTCTTGCAAATATTATCACTTATCTTTCTCGTAAAATTCACGTAGCGCAAGAATTATTTTTTCCGCATCTGCAAATCGGTCAGTTGAATCCAAAAGTCCAATAAAAAGGTACGGTGAATTCTTAAATTTTACCACTAAAGCCAAACACTCCCCGGCGTCATCTGTAAACCCTGTTTTTGAGCCAATAATATATTGCTTATAAGACGGTAATAAATAGTTGATATTCGTGAGCGTACGTTTACGCAATTGCCCAATAGTCGTTGATTCTTGTCGTGACCATTCAAAAACTTGCGGGTAGTTGCGAAAAATATACTCGCTTAATGCCGCTAAATCTTTCAACGATGATTTGTTTTGCGATGACAAACCTGTCGCATCCTCAAAGTGAGACGCGCTCATGCCAATGGATGTGGCAAGGTCGTTCATGCGTGCGATAAAAACATCTTTTCCGGACTCGACAGAAAGCGTATATGCTGCGTCGTTTGAAGAAGATAATAATGCCGCCTTCATTAAATCATTACGCGATACTTGTTCTCCGATACGAAATGATCCCGACTCTCCTTCAATGCTTGAGATTTCTTTTGGAATAGTAAATTCTTTCTCTTGCGGGTACAATCCGTATGCAACCGCAGTGGTCATCAGTTTCGTAATAGATGCAATCGGCCGGGCGTCTGACGCATTTTTCTGATAAATCACCGATCCCCCCAGTTCCTTTACCAGTAAATATTTTGCATGTACCCCAAGAATTTCAGGTTGGATAACAGGAGTTTTTTTTGGCTTAAATTGCCCAAGATCAAAAAGCGGGGCTGTTTGCCCAGCTTGTAATGTTTGTGTTATATTTCCGACAGGAATTTTTTGTTGAAAAAAATTTGTCGCAATAAAAAGCAGAATCAATAAATTACTCATATTATATGTTTTCGCCTGGGGTCTTTTTATTCATAATATTTTCACGCAACTGCGCGTACTCAGGAAGATCTTTTGCCGCAGTGACTCCCAAATATTTCAAAAAATCTTCCGTGACCGCATACCAGATAATGTGTTTTTTCTCAGGATGCGTTGTTTTTTCAACTAATCCGCGAAGAAGCAATTGCTTGAGCACATAGACAGAATTTACTCCTCTTATTTTTTCAATTTCAGATCGTGCAAGCGGTCCGCCATACGCAATAATGGACAATACTTCCAAAAGCGAAGGTGATATTTCCTCTGCTCCTACTTCAAAAAATGTACGGAGTGCGTCGGCGCAATCAGGATGGGTCACAATTTCAACCTCATATTCTGTTTCATAGAGAAAAATTCCATGTCCCTCCAGCCCCTGCTTCAAATCAACAAGAACCTGGGGCAAGTTTTCAAATTGCTTTTGAAGTTTTGACTTTTTAACTGGTGTTCCTGCCGCAAGCAGTATTGCTTCCAATAACTTCGTATGTTCGTTCATGGTGTTGGATGTTGATGCGATGGTTCCGACGCCGCGATAATAATTTTATCAAAAATAGCCTCTTGTTGTAAGTCAACCATTCCTTCACGATACAATATTAAAGATGCCAAAAACACTGCAAGCATCAGATCTCTTCCCTCAAATGTTTCCTGGAGCACAATAGAGTGCTTTTTTGCGATAATTCTTTTGAGCACATCTAATGTTTTTTGCAAACTGATCTTTTTTTTCAGCACAATTTCTTTTTCTTCAAGTACCGGCTCTTGCGAGATGATCAATAGTGCGTCCTTCAGTTGTTCTTTTGTAATAGGGGGCGGCAAAAAAAGAAATGCCTGCGGCATTCTCTCTGAAGAAAACATAATGGGACCGCGCACTATCATTTTTTTCAGCACTCCTTTTGCAATGCGAACTTGCGCGAATCGCTCCAAATCAATTTTTATTTCAGGATCAGGTTCTGCAATTTTCAGCACATGATTCAATTTCAAAACAAGCAGCTTACTCAGCGCCATTAAATAATCTCCTACAATATGCGCATCCAATTGATTACCTTGAATGTACTGCAAAAAATCATCTGCAACCGTCACAAGATTCACCTCTGAAAAATCAAGGTTTTTCTTCTCTAAAAGTTGTGAAATAACCTCAAGGGGACTTTCAAGTTGTTGCTCAGGGGAAATCATGGCGAAATAAACACAAAAAAGATATCGGCATATCTCTTTTTTTCATCTATAATTATAACGCGTTCACATATACATGAGACTTAAAAACCCCTATAAAAAAGGACGGATCCTTGAAAAATATTTTGCGCAAGAATTGCAGGTCGCCTTCCCTTCTGCGCACACTGAATTTAAGCCACGTGTTATTAGCCAATCAAAGGATTTTTGGGGTCTCTTTGATGGTCTCACATTCGTAAAAACTAAAAAATTCTTTATATTTTGGCAGTCAAAAAGCAATAAGCTTCCCCCTTCAAAACGCAATCTTTTTTGGAAATCAGCAAAAGCATTCCAAGCACCCAATATTCGCATATTTCTTCTTGAAAAACATAACGATTACTATTTATATTCTGAATCGCCTGACTGCATTTATGAATCATGCGATCCTCCGGCGACTGTTTTGAAAAAATTACTGACAAAAAAACATACCCCCTCACTGTAAGCGAAGGGGTATGTTTTTTTCTTTATACGGATTAGTTTTGTTTATCCTCTAATCCTCGAGTTTGTACCTTCAATGAAATTGCGGCTCCCATTGCACCCCCCATACTCTTTAAAATGGTACGAATAGCATTTACGGTTTGACCGCTTTTGCCGATGATTAAGCTCAATACTTCCTTTGGTCCGTTGATCTCAATAAGCACACCCTTTTCATCAACCTTGCTTTCGATTTCAAGCTGTTCTATTTGCGCTCCGTCAATCCACAAAGACAAAAGCTTTTTCAACCTTTCAATAATATCTTGAATTTTATCACTCATAAGCTAACAGCGAATTAATATTCGACCAGCAGCAATTATTGCTTTGTTTCTTCTTTTTGACCCTCAATTTTTTTCAAAAATTTTGGACTCATGGTACATGTTCCGCCTCCCAAAAACCACAGTGGAATAAGCCCTGCAAGTATTGCTAGTTCAAATTCTGCCCCCACTCCTTGCTTAACCGGAGGAACAATCAGCCCCATGCTCCATTTTGCCTTCACTACAGAAACCATCATCATAATGATAAATAGTGATGTAACAAGCCGAATTCCAATCCCAAGTATCAGCATAACTCCACCAATAAGCTCAATTAAAGTAACTACCCACGCAAAAAATAGTGCCGCAGGAATTCCAATTGATGCAAAAAATCCAGCAGTTGTTGCAACTCCTGTTTGCAATTTTAAAATGCCATGTGCAACAAATATAATTCCCAAAAGCACGCGGCTCATAAAAAGTCCGCTATCAGAGTTTGCTATTTTACACTTTTCCATTCCTAAGGAAGTACTTATTACTTGATTATAATACCAAAAATATATTTCATAACAAATTATTTTGTGAACTATTTATTTTTTTTTCGGGTCATATCATACACTAACGGAATTGCAACGCAAATAGATGAGTATGTTCCGATGATGATTCCAAAAATAAGCGTTAAAAGAAATGATCGCAGATGCGGAAGCATAAAAACAAGCGGAATAATGGATAATACCGCGGTAAGCGACGTATTGATTGATCTGCTCATTGTCTCAATAACACTTGCGTTAAATACTTCAACTGTAATTCCCTTTGATTTTGCAAGATTCTCTCGTAACCGGTCAAATACGACAATCGTATCGTGTACCGAAAAACCGGCAACCACTAAAAACCCAGTTACCACCATAATATCAAACGTAAGAGTTAATCTTTGCGACAAGAGCGCAAACAGACCAAACGATGAAACCACATCATGAAAAAGAGTAAGTACAACGACAAGTCCCAATATCCAGCTTTTTATCTTTGATCCGCTCGATTTAAACGCAAACGCAACGTACAATCCGATCGCTAGCAGTACTAATACAACAGAATTAACGGCTTTTTTGCGCAATTCTCCGCTCACTGTGGGACTAATGCGTTCAAATCGAAGCATTTGCGCATTTTTATCTTTTGCAATAATATCTGATACTATTTTCCCCTTATCAATTTTTTCTCCTTTTATTAAATAAGACGATTGCGATTGAATGAATTATTTTTATTTGATCAAAAGAAATGTTCGTGTGCATCTCTAAAACATCTCCTCCAATTAAATCTGTTCCCAGATGCAACGGGAATAAAAATGGAGCAACAACGCCAACTACAAATAAGATGATTGAAAACGTATAAAAAATCCAACGCTTTTGAATTACATGAAACGTGGCCATGAGTGGAAGATGTGTTCAACTTGTTTAATCAAAATACGCGACAAAAAATATGCGGTAAGCATGCTCGTTAATACCCCCACCCCAAACGTCAACGCGAATCCCTTCACAAATGATGTTGTTGAAAGATAAATAATTGCAGACGAGAGCATCGAAGAAACGTTTGAATCGCGAATAGACGTCCACGCGCGCGCAAATCCTATGTCCACAGCATCCGATACCCGCGCGCCGCGCCTTTCATTTCCTCCCTTAACACTCGCGGTGCGCTTTAATTCCTCTCGCGTACGTTCAAATACTAAAATATTCGCGTCCACTGCAATTCCCACCGACAAAATCAAACCTGCAATTGCAGAAAGCGAAAGCACCACCCCCAGTATTTTAAATAGCGCTAAGTTAAGCACAACATAAAATAATAGTGCAATGTTTGCAATCACCCCCAATCCTCGATAATACAATAACATAAAAAGCGCA
This sequence comes from Parcubacteria group bacterium GW2011_GWC1_41_7, assembly GCA_000997465.1. Lineage (GTDB taxonomy): Bacteria > Patescibacteriota > Minisyncoccia > UBA6257 > HR35 > LCBW01. The sequence continues at coordinate 4,907 of LCBW01000020.1, read as the reverse complement.
ACAAGAAGCGCCCCGTACAACCCTCCTTTAATTGCAACTGCTAAAAATTGATCTCCGAGCACTGGGTTGATGACTGTTTCTGACACTGAAGTTAACGGAACCGGAAGCGCACCTTGATTGAGGCGCTGCGCAAGAAGCTGTGCCTCTTGCACGGTAAATCTTCCTGTAATTTGAGCCTTTCCATCAGTTATGACGTCTTGAACCGTTGGGGCTGAAATAATTCCCCCGTCTAAATAAATTGCAATTGGCTGTCCTAAATATTTTTCGGTTAATTGTTTAAAAAGAGCACCTCCTTCTTTATCAAACTGAAGCGATACAATCGGCTCAATAGTATTTTGATTAAATTGCACCTGTGCGCTTTGCAAATACCTTCCCGTAAGATCTGTAGGGACAAACTCAACTCCATCTTGGCTTGTTGCCACAATAGTGCCTGTTGTAGCGGTCGTACTTGCTACGCTTATTGCCGCTGTTGTTGCAACAGGAATACGAAATTCAAGCATCGGCGTTTCTCCAATGATGCGTTTTGCTTCTTCCGGATCCTTGATATTTGGAATCTCAATCACCACTCTTCCCGAATCGGTATAGCTGACATTTACCTCTGAAACTCCAAGTACATTAATACGCCTTTCAATAAGATCTTTGACCCCCTCAAGGGTATTTGTTTTTTCTTGCTTTAAAATTTTTGACAAATCGGCTTGGTAGGTCAACACCGTCCCCCCTGATACATCAAGACCTAATTTGTAGGGAAATTTTGGATAAAATGCAATACCTGCCGCCGCAATTCCGATGACAAGTAATGTAAAAAGCCATATTTTATCTTTTTTCACCATTTTTTATATATATACTTTAACCGCGTCAATTGCGGGCGCGCAACCTTATGAGACTGCGCTTGCGGCTCAAGCTATCGCTTTCACCGCATCCTTTAATTTTAACGAAAATATTTTTGATCCTCCCTTTTGCATAGATACCCCATACAGGATATCTCCCGTTTCCATTGTTGTCCGATTGTGAGAGATCACAACAAACTGTGTTTGATGGGAAAGTTCTTTTAAAAATTCCCCAAACTTATGCGCATTATTCTCATCAAGCGCCGCATCAATTTCATCCAGGACTAAAAATGGCGGATTTGCAATTTTAATAAGTGCAAAAATCAATGCGATGGAAAATAGGGCCTTCTCTCCACCAGAGAGCGCTTCAAGTATTTTAACCTTTTTTTCCGGATGGTCAATGGATATATGCACCTGCTGCTCATCTTCAAGCACTAATTTTGCCGTTCCTCCATAAAACTTATGGAAATACTCTATAAGTGCCTGATTAATACCCTTTACTCCGCTTTGAAATCTTGTATAGATTTCATTTTGATAATCATCAAGCATTATTTTCGTTTTCTCATACCCTGCCTCAAGATCTGCAATATGGTGCTGAAGTAGTCCGATTTTTTTGACAATACGATCCCCTTTTTTAATAATCTCTTCATCAATATCTCCAATGCGCATTAATTCCTCATGGGTGTGTTGTTGCCTTGATACCAGTGTTGAAAAATCTACGTATTGCACCTCTTCCTCTTGTATACCCTCAAGTTGTGCCAGCTGCGTTTTAATATCATCTTGTTCTTTTTCCGCAATCTCAATGCTGTGTTTTTCCTGAAAAACTTTTTCTTGCATTGCTTTCAGCTGAGACAGGTGTCCTTGAAAAATACGGCTTTGGTCTTGCGTATTTTTTTGTACTTCTTTCAATTTTTTTTGCGTGTCTGTAATTTTTGCATCAATATCTATAAGTTCTTGCTTTGTGTCATTTTCATTTTCATTTTCATTTTCCTGATTCCCTTCATAGACCGGATGATCAATGAAGGCAATTACCTCATAAACGCCCTTTTTCATATCTTCTATTTTTTCATATGAAAGCATCTGTTGCAATTTCTGCTTCACCATCTCAAAAAGAGATAAAATTTTAGGCGGCTGTTTTTGCTCTTGCTTTTTTTCCAGTATCGCGCTCCTCTGCTTCCACAATTCGCTTTCTTGTTTCTGTAATTCTGCTTCTTCTTTGCCTTCTTGCTGTTTTTGCAACCCTTCACTTAAGGCCTCCGATTGCGCGGTAAACTGCTGAAAATTTTTTTTATGCTCCGCAATAGACACTTCGCTATCTTTAAGCCGTGTCTTTAGTAAATATTTTTTCTGGGCGTTTACTTTTTCGGATAATTGCCGATGCGCTTTTTGCAGCTGTTCTTTTTTTTCTTTTTTGTCCTGCTCGCGAAGCGCAAGTTCTGCTTGTGGTTGCAGTCCCTTTAATTTTATTTTTGCAATTTTTAAGCGCTCGCGCACAATTTGTAAATTCCTTTTTGTCTCTATTTTTTTCAACTCCAAAGCACGTGTTCCTAAAATCTCACCAAGCATCACGTGTCGCTCCTGCGGAGTTGCCTTAATAAACATATCAGCAGATCCTTGATTGATGACTGTAAATCCTTTTGTTCCAATTTGATGCTCGGCAAGCACGCGCTGAATGTCCTTGAGCCTGACGCTTTGTTGATTGATAAAGTATTCGTGATCGCCGTTTTTCTCAATGCGCCGTTGGATTTCAATGCTTTCGTTTTCAGATTCAAACGCGATACGCACATACGCAAAATTCGGTTTTTTTTCTCCTGCAAAAATAACATCGCTTGATTCTGCAATACGTAAATTTCGATAACTCTGATCACCCAATCCCCACCGAATCGCATCCACCACATTTGATTTCCCGGAACCGTTGGGCCCCACGACAACAGTCAGCTGCGCTGGAAACACCAAAAGTGTTTTTTCTCCAAATGACTTGAATCCAAAAATTTCTAATTCTTTAAGGTGTAATTCTGCCATAGCGAATCTTTCAATGCTGCTTCTGCGGCCTTCAATTCTGCATCTTGCTTATTTGCTCCTTCAGTTTCAACAAGCAATTGGTCATTCACAAAAAGTCCAATGCGAAATATTTTTTTGTGCGCCGGCCCCTTTTCATCAAGCACTCTATATTCCGGCAAAATACCAAAATCGGCCTGCAGAATTTCTTGCAAACGGCTTTTTGCATCTTTGAAATCTTGATTTCCTACCTTGCGCTCGAGATCTTCCAAAAAATATTGCTGAATAAACGCGGATACTTTTTCCATACCTTGATCTAAAAACATCGCGCCAATGACCGCTTCCATCATATTAGCAAGTACCGTATTCATTCCTCGTTCTGCGATATTGTATCCAACGCGTGCGTACGAGCTTAATTTCAATTCCTCTGCAACTTCTGCAAGTTTGTCTTTATTGACCAGCATAGCTCGAATAAGAGTCAGGTCTCCTTCTTTACGTTTGGGATATTTTTTATAGAGCACCGTAGAAATAACCAACTCTAAAACCGCGTCTCCTAAAAATTCCAACCGTTCGTTATTTTCAGCGTGTTCCCCGGGGTGAAAATACGCCCACGATTTATGGGTAAGCGCTTCTTCCCAAAGCGCATGATCTGTAATTTTTATATGAAATAGGCTCTCAAGATCGCTGAGCGGCTTTTGCATCCTTTCCTGGTGCGTCTTCAAACACAGATCCGAGTACTCCGTTGATAAACTTTCCTGATCCGGTGGTTGAGAACTTTTTCGCAAGTTCAATGGCTTCATTAATTGCAACTTTTATCGGCACAGATTCTTTCTTTTGAAAAAACATCTCAAAAATTGCAAGGCGCAAAATATTTTTTTCAATAAGAGGGATGTTTTCAAAAGGAAGAGACTTTGCATGCGCCTTTATTTTTTCATCAATAAATTCAATATTTTCTACCACACCATGTAAAAGTATTTTTGCAAAATCCGGTTCGTCAATATCTTGGCCAAATTCTTCAAAGTTGCGCTCAAAAATTTTATCCGCTTCCTCTTTGGTATAACCCCAAAAGGACCACTCATAGAGGGATTGGAGAACAATAATTCTGCACAAATGCCTGGTTGCCATGTAGGAAGGTGCTATTTTTTGCCTTTCTTTTCTTTGGGCTGTTTGATCTCAATCACCTGTCGTCCTCGGTATGTCCCGCATGACGCACACGCGCTATGAGATAATCTTTTTTGCTTGCACTGCGAACAGATCACAAAACTTTTTGTTTTTAAAAAGATTTGCGATCTGCGTTGCCTTGCCTTAGATCCTGTTTTATGCTGTTTTGGTAGTGCCATTTTTATATACTATTTTTCTCTTGGTCCTGATTATACCACTTTTGAGACCTATATCAATAAAGCGTATTTTTCTTACTTTCTCTTAAAAAAGCGCTATTTTACTTATTTTTTTCAGCTAAAAATGAACCATTGATTAATTCTTCTGCGGAAAACCAATATGCCACCTCATGCTCTGCTTCTTCGGGAGTTTCGGAAGCATGTACCATATTGGAGACCGCACGCTTTTCAATATTTGCAAATACAGGTGAATCGGTTGAAAAATCACCTCGAATCGTTCCAGCGTCAGCCATAAATGGCAAAGTATGCCCTGCCATCTTACGTACTACGTCTATGACATGAGGACCACGAAGTGCAACTTTTACCAAAGGTCCCTGCACCATAAAATCAACAAGCCATTCTCGTACCATTTTTCCAATTGCCGCTGGATCAGTAGTTCCCAATGCTTCCCCTGCGTCAATGCCATATTTTTCATATGTTGCGAGCGTCTTTTCTCCTAAACGATGTATCCACTCCGGGTTTTTAGGGTAATGCCCGTCAATCTTTTCTTTTGATGCCTGTGTAATCCCAAGTCCGATAAGAGTAAGTCCCGCTCTCTCGAATCGCGAGATAATTTCTCCGACTATTTTTTTTGATACGCCGTCTGGCTTTACCAACACTAATGTTCTCTCGTTATACAACTTTTCAATATTTTTATCCATTTGCTTATCTTAAAATTTCTTATCTTTTCTTAATCTATATTTTA
>LCBW01000019.1 GCA_000997465.1 Parcubacteria group bacterium GW2011_GWC1_41_7 | reverse complement strand
CATGCGTGTTTGTCCTCCAACTAAAATAATTTCATCAATATCATTTTTCGTGAAGTTGATTTCCTTTAATGTTTTTTCTGTCAGTTCAATTGACTGTTCAATCAGATCTCGCGTCAGCTCTTCCAATTTTCCGCGAGTAATTTTATAGAATAAATGTTTTGGATTTCCCGACGAGTCGGATGTCACAAACGGCAAATTAATTTCAGTTTCTTGCATTGTGGAGAGCTCTTGCTTTGCTTTCTCTGCCGCTTCTTTCAATCGCTGGAGCGACAGTGGATCCTTACTGATATCCATGCCCTCTTCTTTCTTAAACTCCGCAATCAAAAATTCAATAACACGCTGATCCAAGTCATCTCCGCCCAGAAGTGAATTTCCTCCAATGCCCTTTGCCTCAATGACATTGTCGCCAATTTCCAAAATTGATACATCAAACGTACCGCCTCCAAAATCATATACTAAAATTTTTGCGCTATTTTTTTTATCCAATCCATACGCAAGAGCCGCGGCAGTTGGCTCTGGCAAAATACGCTTTACTTCAAATCCTGCAATTTCTCCAGCGACTTTCGTTGCCGCGCGCTGAGAATCGTTAAAATACGCGGGGATAGTAATGACCGCTTCGGTAATCTGCTCTCCTAATCGCTCTTCAGCATCTGCTTTTATTTTCTGAAGTACCATGGCAGAAATCTCTTCCGGACGCACCCACTTTTCGCCAAACTTAATTTCAATCGAGTCGTTTTCGCCTTTCCGATGCTCATATGGCATCTTCGGTAAGATTTTTTGCACCTCTATGTCAGAATACCTGCGGCCGATAATGCGCTTGACCGAATAAATGGTATTATGCGGATTGGTAACTGATTGGCGCTTTGCTAAAACCCCAACCAACCGCTCACCTGATTTTGATACTGCAACAACTGAAGGGGTTGTTCGTGATCCTTCGCTGTTTTCCAAAACCTTTGGGTTGCCGGCCTCAACAATTGCGCTTGCTGAATTTGTAGTTCCCAAATCGATTCCTAATATCTTTGCCATAATAATTAAGCCCCTCATCACTTCCATCACACCCTGATGTTTCACATTGTTTGGTATCAATTGCTTCATGGATTTTTGGGTCAAATTCCTTACCTTTTGGATCAATAACCTCCAATCCATACCTGCGAAGTAAATCAAACATTTGTGTCTGCACTAATACATATCCTCTTCCCATGGCGCTATCTTTGTCTTTTTCCTCAAATGTATGCAGTGCCATATCAAAGCTATCCAATACTGGGAGCAAATCTGCAATAAGATTCGCATTTGCAAAATACGCAAATTGCTTCATTTTTTGCTCTGTTTCTTTTTGCGCGTTCAAAAGATCTGCTTTTGCGCGCTTCCATCCCGCTAAATATTCATCTCGCTCTTTTTCTGCCTTTGAAAGCGCGCTATCGAATTCTTTCATCGACTCTTCTGTGGTAGGCAATTCTTCCTCACTATTTTCTTCTTCTTGCATCTTCTTTTCTTCGTCCATGGTGTTTTTTGTTATAGCAATTCGTTAATATGTTGCATAAATTGAATATTTTTAGGATAATCCATGCGCTTGGGACCGATAATTGCGCACAGTGCATCTCCTTTTTTCATAATCATCATGGAATACTTGCTGTTTATGGGATTTTCATCTCCGATAAATACGTGCGATTCATCTTCTGAAAAATTTTTTGCGATTTTGTCCAAGCTCTTTTTTACATCTTCAAAAAACTGTAAAAAATCAATAAGTGATTCTCTATCCTCAAATTCTGGGGAAAGCAAGGTATCAAAAAGTCCCTCCGTTCGCTCGTGTGCTCCGCCACGTACAATAACCGTGCTATGCATTTCCGGAAGAAGAATCTTAAACATCGTATCCTCTGAAAGTTTTCGCTTCAGCGCGCTATGTCCGCCCTGTTGCTCTTGCATATCACGCACATATTGGCGCCATCCCTTATCAGTTGGGATGCGGCCAGTTGAAATATTGACGTTTTGCAACAGCCCCTCATCAACAAGTTCTGATAAATAGCAACGCATACTCGCGGGGGATATGGTTTTGAAATACCTGCGTGTCAATATTTTTGACCCGACGGGTTTGCCGGTTTGCGTATGAAGCTCCACTACGCGATAAAAAATTTTTTTCTTTAAATCTTGATTCATGACTTAGCGTGGATGCCGCAAGCGCAGCTCGCGTTCCAGCGACGCGAGCCAATCTCGTCTCTCGGCGATTTTTCTCTTCGTTATACTCAGAGACCAAGCAAAAATCGCGTGCGCAATGATTCAATAATCATTGCTTGCGGCTTATGATTACAACGCCGCATCCGAAGCGTTCCATCGGATAATAAGTCTCCGCATTAAAAAATTACAATTTCGCTCAGAAAATATGCTTTTTTTATTGAAAATAAAACGCGGCGCCGATTGCTACGTTCGCGAAGCGAAAGTAGCGATGATATCGCGTAGCGATACATCTAAGGTGCCGCAAGCTAACGTTCTTCAGGCGACGATGGGCGTAGACGGAAGCGGCAACCGATTTTCGGGTCCGCAGATGCGCACCGTGATGCTCGGGCGATCCCAATCCACCGCAAGCACCTCTATCGCATCGGCAAACACGGACAAATCGGTTATCATAACTGCCGAGACGTTTGCGCGTCTCATGATGACCATCAGGGGCCACGCGTCAACGATATACTCAAGCAGTAACTTCTCGTCCGGGGAGTTCACCTGTGTCTCCCCTATGCCATCAAAGCAGATCCAGACAGGGCCCACAAAGGACCAGCCCAGATTGACGTATTGTCCATCAGACGTTAGACGTTCCAGACGTTGAATGTGTCGCCGTTGCGTAATCGTGCACGCAACGTGTGCAATCGCTAGAGCGAGTGCACATATAGCAATGAACAACGCTGCGTAGTCTACCATAGCTTCCTCCGTAGCAGTGAGCTGATAAAACTATAAAATCTTTTTAATGTAATGTCAAATTATGAACATACAGCTACTCATTGAAATCCTTGAAGAGTTTGTTTTTTAAATTTTTGAAATTCTCCCGCCTTCAGAGACAATCGAATACGCCTCATCAAATCAAGCATCCACGCAACATTATGCTCCGTCATCAACATAATCGCATACACCTCCTTTTCCCGATATAGATGGGAAATATAAGCGCGAGAGTACGTTTTGCACACCGTGCATGCACAGTGTATATCTAGTGGTTTTTTATCTATTAAAAATTGTTTGTTTCGAATATTTATGCGCCCTTTTGAGGTAAGCACACTTCCATGCCGTGCCCAGCGAGTAGGAGCTACGCAATCAAACAAATCAATCCCCCGCTCAACACTTTCAAATATATCGTCCACCTCCCCAATGCCAAGCAGGTGTTTTATTTTTTTCTCATCTAAAAGCGGAATCGTTAGATCTAAAATTCTGTACATATCATTTTTTGATTTTCCTAAAGATCCTCCAATGGCATACCCAAAAAACGATAAAGACGATATGGCTTGCGCCGACTCTTTGCGCAAATCCTCATACTCTCCGCCCTGCACAATCCCTAACATCGCTTGCTTGCCGCGCCATAGCGCAGCGGCGGCGGGGTGTTTATTTCCGTAAAAAGTTTTTAAAGAAACCTCAGCCCATGTATGCGTTCGCTTTAATGCTTTTTTTGTATATTCATATGAAGAAAGCGGCGAGGTGCATTCATCAAAAGAAAAAATAATATCAGCTCCGAGTATTTGCTGAATTTCAATAGATTTTTTGGGTGTCAACCACAACATCTGTCCATTCACCGGATTTTTAAAAGTTGCCCCTGTATCGTCAATTTTTACAAAATTATTTCCTCTATACTCGGTTATTTTTTCGCTTGGCCTGCCTGCCGGAGCTTTAGCGGAGACAGGAAAAATATCTGCAATTTTTCCAACTCCATGTTCTGATCCAAATCCCAAAGAAAAAACCTGGAACCCTCCGCTATCAGTCATCAGCGGCGCATCAATTTTTGCATATGCGTGTAACCCTCCAAATTTTCCAATAATTTTATACCTCTCGTTATGAAACAAATGATACGTATTAACCATAAACATCTCTCCGCCATATTGCTTTGCGCGGTCAAACGAAATGCCGCGAAGTGCCGCCTTCGTCCCAACTGGCACAAACGCAGGCGTATGCACCGCCCCATGTGGAGTGCGTAGTACTCCCATACGTGCTCTGCTTTTTTTATCTTTTTTTGTAATACGAAACTGAAACATTTGATTTTTCTATAAAACCAAAAAACAAATAAGAAAAACGCAATAGTTTATATGTAAGTTTTTAAAAATAGTATCTTGAGAGAAATTTGGGTAGGTATGGCTTGTTTGAGCGGTCGCAAAGCGACCGCCAAACTTGGCATATTGAACGAAAGATCTATTTTTAAAAACTGGAATCATTAATAATATAAAGATCTCACTCTATGTACAGGAGATGATATATCTATGCCGTGCGCGCCGTTCCAAAGCGCAACATCCACCTCGTATGAGCACACATCAGATCCTATTTGCTCTCTCAGCATCTCAACCGCAAGAAGCGCACCTGCTCGAATTTCAACCTCCTCTTGAGATCCTACCTGCAACAGTGGATTTTTCCGAAGCGTTTCTTCTAATTTGTCGCTATACCTAAGCGCCCCATACATATGAAGCATCTGCGACAATTTATAATCTGCAAATGCAGTCAAAGAACAAAGCTCTCTCCTCGTGAACGGATCACCAAGCGCAAGTACATATTCAAGATATAGCAACTGATTGGGTTTCAAAAAATGTACTCCACTTTCGGTAATGTCTTGAAATTTTTCTAGGCTGCAAAGCTGCAAGCAAAAATCAACGGCACTTTTATAGTGATCCGCAAAATTTTTAAAATCCCCCTCCCAATTTTCCAAAAGCCACTGCCTGCTTTTTTGAAATACATTCCACCGCGCTATGGCAAGCGGCGTGCTTTCATGTGGTGACAGCGTGGAAACAAAATCTTTTTGATCAATTTTTAAAAATCCGAATTTTGAAATATTTTCTATTTTTTTATACAATCCCCAAAATGAAGAATCCTGCGGTTTTTCTTTCCAGTTTCTAGGATGCTCCCAAAGACGAAAATCAAGCACGCGCAAAAAAAATAAAAAGTTAGAAAGCTGTTGTTTTGAAATAGCATGCTGCGAAAACCAAAAATTATTTTTGCGCGCCTCAAATACCATGTCTGAAATTTTTTCAATAGTATCTAAGGTGGGCGGAATAACTTCAACGTATTCAAAATTAATCTTTCGCAGCGAAGAAAGGCATATTTCTTTAGTTGTTTTTTGCGATATTGCCGTATGCATCATAAAATTTTGTTGTTTTGCAATGGCGGACTCAATTATGATGCCGCGATTATATAATATCACAACTTGACAACTAATGCCTATATAGTATGAATATACCTCCATACGATAACAACAAGCAAACAAGGCGCTTGTATGGCGCCCTGTTTCTTACAATTCTTTAAGTGCTCCTGATTCCTTTCAAAAAGGTTTCTATTTTGTAGAATCCTTGCTCGGAGCGCCGGATGTCTTTTTCCACCCTTTTACCTTTTTCTTTTCTTTTTTCTGCTTGTCTCTTCCTTTTGCCATTTTCTTTTGAAAAAATTAATGAACGAACCTTATTTTTCTATATATATTTTATTTCCATTTTGAAAAATATATGTATATATTGTGAAAATACTCATGCGCGGGGATATTTCTGAAAATATTATTTCGAGCGAAATTTGGGTAGGTATGGCTTGTTTGAGTGGCAACTCTGTTGCCGCCAAACTGGCACATTGAGTAAGAAATACATATTTTAGAAATATCTCAAAATACCATCGTTAACCAAGTATTATATTTTTCATTTTTTCCTCTTACCGCATCAAAATAAATCTTCTGGAGTTGCGCGGTTACTCTCCCCACTTCTCCACTTCCAATTTTTTTCCGATCAACCTCAATAACCGGTGTGATTTCAGCCGCTGTTCCGGTTAAAAATATCTCATCTGCGTTATATAGTTCTCCGCGCGCAACCTGTCGCTCTTCAATATCCGCAATGCCCTCTTGCCGTGCAATAGAAAGTATTGCAGAGCGCGTTAACCCCGGCAAAATATGCTGGGATAAGTCCGGTGTGATTATTTTTCCGTTTTTTACCAAAAATATGTTTTCCCCTGAACCCTCTGCAACCGATCCCCTACTGTTGAGTAAAATTGCCTCATCAAATCCATTTTTAACGCTTTCGGTTTTTGCAAGCGCTGAATTTACATACGATCCGCATACTTTTATGCCCGTAGGAACGGCATTATCATCATTTCTGCGATACGTAGAAACTCCAGCTCTTATGCCGCGCGATGTATCTAAATATTTTCCTAATTTATATAAAAGAATAGAAATTTCAGGCGTATAGTCGTGCAATTTTGGAACAACTGCTACATCACGAAAATACACAAGCGGTCGAATATATACATCTTCATATACTTCGCTATTTCGAATAAGCTGACGAGTAATTTCAACAAGTTCTTGGGGATTTTTATGTACCTGCATAAAAAGCCCTTCCGCACTCTTGAGTAGCCGAGTGTAGTGCTCTTTTGCAAACAAAATGCCAGTATTTTTCTTTTCTGGATTGAAATACCCTCGTATTCCTTCAAATACCGCCGTGCCGTAATGAAGCGAGTTTGTTTTAATATGAACAAGTGCCTCTTGCTCAGGAACTATTTTCCCTTCAAAGTATGCATGTAACATCTTATTGCTTATTATAACGCCATGAAATAAAAGAGTGTCTCTGCGCTTAAATGATTCCTAAAATAATATCCTTCTCTCAATGCGCCTAGTGTGGCTTTCGCTATGCTCAAGCTCACACCACCAAGCCTACCCGAATTTCGTTCAGGATATTATTTTAGAAATCTACATTGTAGGTAAAAATATTTTTCCCCTTTTTACTGTAACCATGCGCTCTTTTTGCATTTGTTTGATGATTGCTTCCAATACTGCACCTTCACATTTTAGATGATTTTGAAGCATGCTGTACGAAACGCTTTTATTTTTTATCACATAGCGAATAATTTTCCCGCGTATCTGCCTTTTAGATCCTTTAAATTTTGATTGCACTGCGTAATGTTTGCTTTTTTTATTTGGATTATCTTTTAAAACACTCAAATGTGCTCCATAATCCATTAAAGCAAAGTACCACTCCCGAGGATGTTCTCTATCCAAGCTTTTTGCAATAAACAGCAGAAGTTCTTTGTCCGATATATTTTGTTTACCCCTAAAAAAGTGATATAAAAAAATTCTACGGATATTTGTTTCAATAAATACAACCGGTGCATTATACGCAAACGCGCAGATGCCTCCTGCGGTTGATTGTCCGACCCCTTTTATGGATTGTAGCGTTTTCATATCGCGCGGAATTTTGCCATTGTATCTTTTAACTATTTCTCTTGCGGCCTGATGTAGATAAAGCGCCCGCCTATTATAGCCAAGTCCTTGCCACGCAATAAGCACACGCGATAGAGGTGCTTTTGATAATTCTTGTAGCGTAGGAAATATTTTTAAAAATTCGCTGTATTTCTTTTCTACCCTCGCAACTTGTGTTTGCTGTAGCATCATTTCAGATACCAGGATAAAATACGGATTTCTTGTCCTTCTCCACGGAAAATCTCTTTTTTCTTTTTTATAAAACCCCCACACAATTTTCTGAAAATTCTTAATGTTATCTTGACGCATGAATACAACGAATGGCTAATTATGATATATGAAGCGACTCGAGGAGCGCGAAAGCGGGCATGGTTGCCGAAAGCTTTAGCTGCGGCAGAGCGAAGCGCGACGACAAACGAAGCGTTTCACGCTGGGAAACGCGAGTGTGTCGCTGAATATATCATAATCAACCTTTTTTATTTTAAAATTGTATCTTTCACAATCTCGCCATCTCTCAGCTCAACAATGCGATCTGCAAGCTGAGCATATTCATTCTCATGCGTAATCATGACAATCGTTTGACCCTGCTTATTCAATTTTCTTAAAATATCAATAACCTCGCGCGATCGTTTAGTATCAAGCGACGCAGTCGGCTCATCGGCAAATAAAATTTTTGGGCGCTTTACAACTGCCCGCGCAATACTCACACGCTGTTGCTCTCCACCAGAAAGCTGGCTCGGGACATGGTGCAATACATGTTGTATCTCAAGTAATACGCCAAGCTCTTGAATATACGTTCGAATTTCCTCGCGAGACATATCAAGCATCAAGGCAGAAAGCATAATATTTTCCTCTGCAGTAAATTCCGGAATCAATCCATAATCTTGAAAAATAAATCCAAAATTATGAAGCCGGAATTTAGTTTCTTCGCTTTCATTTAAATTGGAAACCTCTTTGTTATTAATCAAAATTGACCCAGAGCTTGGGGTATCCAAAAGCCCCATTTGATACAACAACGTTGACTTCCCAGCTCCCGATGGGCCGATGATTGCAATAAATTGACCCCCTGGAATTTCAAAAGAAATATTTTTCAATACCTCGGTATCAACTCCTCCGCTATGATACGTTTTGTATAAATTTTTAATTTTTATCATTGGTTTGATTTCTATTGATATACTTTTTAAAATGAGCCGTACTATTTTTCAGAAACATTTTGTGATATCCGTAATGGCAATGGCCATATATTCAGTGACTCGAGGAGCGCGAGAGCGGGCATGGTTGCCGAAAGCTCTAGCTGAGGCAGAGCAAAGCGCGACGATAACTGAGGCATTTCTCGCCGGGAAATGCCGAAGGTGTCGCTGAGTATATAGCCATTGCGACCAATGATTTCTGAAAAATAGTATTGCGAATGTTTCATCTCCCCAAGATAGCATCGATGGTGCTTTGGCGAATAACCATGCGCGCAGGAATAAATCCGGAAATAAGCGTAACAATAATAAGAACTGCAATACGGACGGAAATATAAAATTTTGGAAAATACAAACTCACATCAGCAATAGGAAATGGAAGCGGATGCCTCATGAAAAACGGGGTGAGGAAAAACTGAAGTAGTAACAGTCCTACTAAAATTCCCGCAACCGCATAAAAAAGCGATTGCATAACATACGCTAAAATCAGCACTTCCTGAGTGACGCCAAGCGCCTTTGCGATCCCTAAATAGCGCCTGCGATTGATAACGTTTACAAAAATAATAATAAAAATAGTCACTGCCGCAACCATCACTGATACCGCTCCAACAATATTTCCAATCATACCGAATGACTTTTGAAAATCTCCGGTAATTGTTCCGAGCGAACCCTCAATATCAGACAATAAATTATTTCTATTAATCGGAAGATTTTTAAGCTGTATATAAACCTCGCGCGCATGAAGCGGATCTGCAAGCACTGAAATTTCATTGTATTGATTTTGTTTGCCTAATTTTTGAGATAAATATGAATACGGAACAAACGCACGCATATTTGCGCCAAACGGCTTGGTATTAAATACCCCTACCAGCTCAAGTTCGTCCACAGTTCCATTTGCAAATCGAAGACGTACTTTTTGTCCAATTTTCACCGCACCTAAATTATCTTCCAAAGCAGAAAACGCACTGCCGGGGATATATCCCTTTAAAAATTGAGCGGAAAGCATAATTTTTCCTTGATCTCCGGGGCGCAACATGCGCCCCGCCAAAATATGTTTTTCAATATTTGTTGTCTCAAATTCGCGTGTTGGATCAACCCCAACCAAAGAAAGCGTTACACGATTTACCTTTCGGTTAGGCCGGACAATTTGGTATCCAGATTCAACCGCAATAGGACTGGTCAGCCTTGGAGAGTATGAAATAATTCGTGGATCGTTTTTAATAATCGTCAAAAGCTCTTGAGGATTTTTAATAACAGTATTATCCTTTGAAGGAACAATAAATACATCTCCGATAAATGAAAGCCGAGACGCTTTGATAATGCCATCCATAATACCCAAAAGCAATCCTCCGACAAACATCAAATTCAAAAAGGTAAGCATCAAAATAAATACCGTCACCAGTGTGACCATTTTACTCCCACGCATAATATTGCGCTTTGCAATAAAAGCGGCAACAGACAAATTTTTCAATTTCTCTTGAAAACGATGAATCATAACAAAGCGCAATTATTTTGTTTCTTGCGGATAGGCAACTTTTTGTCCAGCTCGAAGACCTGAAATAATTTCAACAGACCCGTCAGATCCGGCAATGCCCATATTGATGAAAATGCGCGCGCCATTTTTTAAAACAACAAATGGACGATTTTGCTGGTCAAACGAAACGCACGAGTATGAAAGCGCAAGCGCTTTTTCTTTTGATTGAGTGGTAATAGTGGTTTGAGCGGTCATTCCTGATTTAATACGCACGTCTTCTCGGTCAAACATCAAAATAGTTTTATACGAACTACACGAGCTAAAAACTGCACATTTTCTCCGTATGCATCAAGTGTCACGGACGCTTCCTGCCCTACTATTACCTTTCCAATATCAGATTCAGAAATAAATGCTTCAATTTCAAAAGCGCCCTTTGACATAAGCGCAATTGCTTGGGCGTTCGCAGTCGCCATTTCTCCTGGGTCAATATTAATGGCAGTAACAATACCAGAAATAGGAGCACGAAGTACGGTTTTTGCAAGTTCGCTTTGATAATACAAAACATCAGCATATGCACGATTCACTTGTGCGCTTTGAAACGCAATTTCTTCTGGCGTTGACCCAGCTTGCTTTAACTGGAGCTCCCGCTGGGCAACTGACAGCGTACTTTGCGCCGCGGAAATATTATTTTGATTGGTAATTTTTTGTGAGGCAAGTGACTGTTTTTGTGCGCTTACGCTTGAAAACGCTGTGACAATATTTGTTTGCGCCGTTCCAACGCTTGTTTTATATGAAGTCAAATTCGTTTGAGAAAGATCTGATCCAGCATTTAATGTCGCCTCAACATCAACTAAAAAATTACGCACTTGAGTAAGATACGCTAAGGCGTTTTGCAGGGCAGTATCAATATCACTATGTGATTGCAAAAGCACAATATCACTGCTCCAACGATCAAGAAGCGGTCCCAACGATGCCCGCCCGCTCTCTGCTTTAATCTTTGATTGATATGCCCCGGAATTATAGCTTAATCTCGGACTAAGTGTTTCATCATCAACAAAAATTTCATCCGTATATCTGCGCACTGCATCGTTTGCCTTTGTATACGCATCTTTCATGACATCCAATGCGCCCTCGTATTCATTATCCAAATCAATCGTTGCCCTTGTAATTTTATGTGCTGGCCCTCAAAATTTGCCCGTGCTTGAGCAAGCTGACTAGACAATTGTGATTGTTCAAGAGATGCAAGAACAGTTCCGCGCGTAACTGTATCCCCTACTCGCACAGGAATATATGCAATACGTCCTGACTTTTCAAACGATAAGGTGATATCTTCAACCGGCTTCACTTTTCCAGAAACCGAAAC
The DNA here is from genome assembly GCA_000997465.1 of Parcubacteria group bacterium GW2011_GWC1_41_7. GTDB lineage: Bacteria > Patescibacteriota > Minisyncoccia > UBA6257 > HR35 > LCBW01. The sequence continues at coordinate 5,463 of LCBW01000019.1, read as the reverse complement.
TACTTCAATAATTTTTTTATATTCTGCAATTGAACACGTCCCATTCCCTGCTTTACTATTTCTAACACCAATACCTATTAAAATCACTAGAACAACAACCCCCGCTATAATGCGTTTTTTTGTTAAAAATATTTTTTTCAAAACTTCTTGAACTTTTTTTACACTATTCATTTGTTTTCCGGCATTAAAATAAGTCCTAAAAAATAAGTGTCGGGCCACCCAGATTCGAACTGGGGCTAAATCCTCCCAAAGGACTCGTGCTAGCCACTACACTATGGCCCGCCTCACTAAAGTCTACATAAATTTTTTTCCGCAAATATATTGTAGCACAAAAAATAGGCCTAAAATAGAGGCCTATTCTACATAAAATTCTTTTTTAAGCTCTTTATTTTGTTCTTCTTCTAATTCTTTTGTTTTTTCATCAGAAAAAACAGCTAAATCTTTAAGTTTCTCATCAGAGAGAATAAAAAGCTCTCCAGCACGCTTTGCTAAATAATCCTTTTTATTTTTTTTAGGATTTTCAATCACTTCCTGTAAAAGCGCCTTCAAAATCCACCCCACCTTAGGACCCGGGATTATCTGCAACTGCTCCATAAGCTCATTTCCGTTAAGCGCCAACATGTCGGGCTTTATCTCTTTTAAATGTGATTTTTTCACAAGGTACTTTAAATAGCGCAGTCGATATGGAACTGCTTTGGGAACACCCGATCCAATACGATCTGCTTCGCGAAGCAAAAATAGGTCCTGCAACGATTCCTCCCCTACTTTGCGCACAAACCTGCGCACCGCAGACATGGTAACCTCTTCAATTTCTAAATAAAACATATGGTACCGAACAAGATGTACTGCATCGCGAATGATTTTATTAGGAAATTTCAGTTTACTTAACATATGCTTGGTTAATTTTGCCCCAAGCAGTTCATGCCCATAAAAAGTCGCATCGGGCCCCTCCCCCTGTTTAGTCAGCGGCTTTCCAACATCATGTAAAAGCGCCGCAAGCCGCAATTGCAAAGAATATTTTTTTTGCGCGGCATAATCAAGACAGCGAATTGCATGTGTATACACGTCAAACGTGTGATGTTTATTTTGCATCACCTCATATCCCTGTACTAATTCCGGCATGATTTCAATCAAAAGCCCTGTCCTCCGAAGCATCTCGATTCCGAACGCCGCGTGATCACTCATCACAATACGCATAAATTCATCACGCACTCGTTCTTTTGAAATAAATTGCAACAGATGTGCATGCTCACAAATTGCCTGCATAGTTGTATCCTCTATGGAAAATTCCAATTCCACTGCAAGGCGCACTGCGCGCATCATCCGAAGTGCGTCTTCTTGGAAACGATCAAGGGGGCTTCCGACACATCTGATGATTTTATGCCGAAGATCATCTCCTCCTTTAAAATAATCAATAATGTTTCCGTCTTGATCGAGCGCGAGCGCATTCACCGTAAAATCGCGACGGCTCACATCATCCTCTAATTTTTTTGAAAATGAAATCTCTTTTGGCCTTCGAAAATCTTCATACACGCTCTCCGTTCGAAAGGTCGTTGCTTCCACAACACGCACGTCATCACTTTCTGAATGCGTTTTAATGCCCACCGTGCCAAACGTATTTTCATAAAACGCATCTTCTCCGAATATCTCAAGCAGTTCTGTTGGGGTTGCAGACGTTGCAATATCCCAATCTTTTGGTTTTTTAGATAACAGCACATCTCGAACGCATCCACCAATCAAATACGCATCGTATCCCGCTTTTGTTATTTTCTTCCAAATTTTTTGTACCTCTTCGGGAATGTTATATTTGTTCATAAAGAATAAATGTTACAAAGAAACCCCCTCCAATCAGAGCGGCAGACCGGATTCGAACCGGCGACCCTTTGCTTGGGAAGCAAATATTCTACCACTGAACTACTGCCGCTTATCAATACAATCGGCATACATAATCCGAGTAAAATTTGGGTAGGCATGGCTTGTTTGAGCGGTCGCGGAGCGAACGCCAAACTTGGCACATTGAAGGAGGATTACTGTATGCTGATTAATAATTATTCACATTTTATTATAACCTTACGCAATCTCTGGCAAAAATTCATCCTCTTGTTCAATCAATTCATCTAAAATCTCCTTTGGAACAGGACTACGCTCAGGAGCCACCCCGGGATATCGCCATACCGAAATAACTTTTGTTTTTCCTCCTGCCTTCAGTATCATGACCCAAATTTCCTGATTCCAAGTTTCCTTCCCTTCACGATTTTTTATAGATGTTGGCTGCATAAGCGCAACTGCTTTTTCTAATACCCCCTCTTCATAACGCTTGGGGTTGCGAAGCACTCGTTTCACGCGATTTTCAGACAAACCATAAAAAGACATTTTCATTTTGGCATGATCAGTCCAATGGAGTTTTTGCGATTGAAACGGAAATTGCACAAAAGACATCGGTTATGACCGCTTGAATAAAAATTTATATACCTCGCCAAACCAGAGCACAAACGATGAGGCGAAAATAGCAAGGGCAATATCAAAAAGCGGCAAGCGCGTCAGATGAAAAATGTTTTGAAAAAACGGAATAAATAAAACGCCGACCGTCAACAAGGCGGAAAGAAAAAACGATGCAAGTACCCACTTATTACTGGTAAACCCAAGTAAAAAAATTGATTTTTTGAGCGATCGCATATTAAAAATATTGAAAATTTGCGTAAAAGACATCACTAAAAATGCCATGGTGCGCGCGCTGTCCAGCCCAAAGATAAGATATTTTGAAAAAAGCATAACCGTTGCAATAACCATAACTACAGAAATAACAATAAGAAACGGAAGTATGCTTTGCGTAACAATATTTTCTTTTGCGCTTCGCGGCGGATTTTTCATGGTTGACCCATGTTCCTCTTCAGTCACGAGCGCAATACCATTAACCCCGTCTGAGACGATATTGAGCCATAAAATTTGTGTCGGCAAAAGCGGAAGCGGCAACCCTAAAATAAGCGTTGTAGCGGCAGTAATATATTCCGCAAAATTTGTCGTCATCAAATAATAGCTCGCTTGGCGAATATTTCGAAAAACAATGCGCCCCTCTTGCACCGCATGTACGATGGACGCAAAATGATCATCTAAAAGAACCAGCTGGCTTGCTTCTCGCGCAACATCAGTTCCAATATTTCCCATTGAAACTCCAACATCCGCACGTTTTAAGGCAGGAGCATCATTTACCCCATCTCCTGTCATGGCAACAATGTGACCTTGCCTTTGCAATTCTTCTGCAATTTTCAATTTCATCGAAGGAGAAAGTCGCGCAAAAACTAAAAATTCAGAAACTGCTTTTGAAAATTCTGCCTCGTCAAGCAATTGCAACTCTTCTTCTTGAAGCACGCTTCTGGACAGCTGTGCGTTTTGAGAGAGTAATCCGATTTGTTTTGCAATCGCAAACGCAGTTTCCGAATGATCGCCCGTTGCCATTATCACTCGAATGCCCGCTCTTTTTGCAGTTGCAATTGCCTCTGGTACATCGGCACGCGGCGGATCCTGCATAGAAACTAAAGAAACAAATATTAAATCGTCAATGCCCTCAAACGACAGCCTCGCTTCTTGTTTACCTTGAGCAAGGGGCGCATACGCAAGCGCAAGCACTCGATGTCCTTTTTTTGCAAAAGATAAAAACTTTTTATGCATATATTCTTTTGCCGTATCATCACATTTTTTTAATCCCCCCTGTTCATCGAGATAGGTCTTGCACAACTGCAACACTCGCTCTGGTGCTCCAACAACATACAATTCTGTCTTTTCTCCTTCGCGCTCTTTTATAAGTGAAGCTCGAAATTTAAAATCTGAATTGAAGGGCAAATCATCAATTTTTATATCAGCTTCTTCAAGTGAACTTTTTTTAATGCCTGCTTTCTCTGCTAAAACCACTAAAGCCCCCTCGGTCGGATCGCCAAGCACCGAAACAATATCTATTTTTTCATCGTGCACTAGGTGAGCACTATTGCATAAAGCCGCAATATGAAGTGCCTTAAACAGCCGCGGAGAGTCAAGAGGAAATATTTTCTCTTTGCTTTGCATAAAATCTCCGCTTGTACTCCAACCGGTTCCAGAAACCTCAACATCATCTCCCCCTATCCCTGAAATACTTTGGACAGTCATCGTATTTTCGGTAAGCGTTCCTGTTTTATCAGTCATAATCGCAGACACCACCCCGAGCGTTTCAGTTGCAGAGAGCACTCGCACAAGTGCCCTTCGCTTTGCCATGCGATGCGCGCCAAGCGCAAGCACAATGGTTAAAACTGCCGGTAATCCTTCGGGGATTCCAGAAACTAAAGATGCAACCGCAAATAAAAATATCTGCGAAAAAGGAATATGCTGAATAAAAAAGCCAATGATAAAAATGAAGGCAGAGCCCACTAAGGCAAAAAGCCCCATCTGCAAAGTAAGTGTTGTAGTTTTTTTAAAAAAATGTGATGGAGTTCGCTCTATTGTTTCTAGTTGCCGCGCAATAGCGCCAATTGCAGTAGTGGAACCCGTTGCAACCACAACACCACGCGCGGATCCCGAAGCAACAAATGTTGACATCCACCCCATATTTTTTTGATCACCAAGCGCACTACCCTCTTGAATACGTTCTGTGTATTTTTCAATGGGAAGCGACTCTCCACTTAAGGACGCCTCTTGAGTGCGAAAATTATGCGCTTCAAAAATACGAATGTCTGCCGGAATAAGATCTCCCTCTTCTAAAAATACAATATCTCCTTTTACGACATTGCGCGACGGAATACGTACAAGAGATCCTGATCGGAATACCTTTGCGTATTGGACAGAAAGTTTTTTAAGAGCACGAATTGCTTTTTCCGCCTTAAATTCTTGGGAAAATCCCAGCAAAGCATTGATAATAATAATTCCCAAGATAACAGAGGCATCAAGCGTATTCCCTAAATAAAAAGAAAGCGCAGACGCTGCAATAAGCACATACACAAAAATATTATTCAATTGCCGCACTGCCATAGAAAACCAAGAAGCTTGATCTTTATCGGGAAGATCGTTATATCCTTGCGTTTCAAGGCGGCTACGCGCCTCATCTATGCTTAGTCCTTCCCGCGATGACACGGTTTCCTTTAAAACTTCTTCGCACGAGAGGGCATAATACGGCTTTGATGAATTTATATTTTTTTTTCTTTGCATATTGAGATTATATAGGTGAAGCGTGTATAATTATTGCACTTCATTAATTGCATTCATCTACTACATAAACAACCATGGAACTACGACAAAAGGCTTGGGATACGGTACATGCGCATATGCAAAACCAAAATCTCATCAAGCATGTGCTGGCAGTTGAGGTGCTTATGCGCGCGCTAGCGCGCAAATTCGAACAAGACGAGGAAATATGGGGCGCAACCGGGTTGGTGCATGATATTGATTGGGAAGAAACGAAAAACGATCCCATGCGCCACAGCATTGTAGGATCGCAGC
>LCBW01000018.1 GCA_000997465.1 Parcubacteria group bacterium GW2011_GWC1_41_7 | reverse complement strand
CTGTGTACTACGGAAAAGCAAGGAAATATTCTCATGCGTACTTTTTCCTCAATGTGCCTAGCTTGGCTACGCTTGCTCCTGCCTACCGACAGGCAAGCTACGCTCAAGCATAACCATGCCTACCCAAATTTCGTCAAAAGTACGCATGAGAATATACTGGGTTACTAAGCTTATATTTTTTATTCTTGTAAAAGCCGCAGGAGTGTGGCTAAAGACCATAGCTGAATAGGACTGCCCTGAGAACTAAGCGCCGAAGCGGATGTAAGTTCTGATGAAAATCCTAAAGATCCATAATTTAAAAGGTTTGCAAGAGACGCCTTTTTTATAGCTGAAATTTCTTTTTTATACTTCTTTTTGTTAATACGCGAGAGCGCAATGCCTGCGATATTATTCATCCAAAACCAAGAGTCACCTTGGTGGTAGCTGTCAGGAATTTCTCCGGTATGCATACCAAAAAATTTTTCATATGAGGGAGAAACAGATGAAAATCCTCCCCACGCGCACCAATTGCTTTTAATAACACGATCAAATAAAACTTCCCACTTTACAGAAGAGAGCAAGTCAGGGGAAATAAGATAGGCCAAAAATATATTGGGTGTTTGAAGTTCAAACGCATCAAATGTTTCAGTCACGAGATGTGTTTTTATTTTCCGCCTATAGATGTCAAAAACTTCTTTTTCTGTAGCAGGATATTTTTTTTGCATCTCAAAAAAAAGCGCGTTTACTTCAAGTGCGTGAGGGCGATCTAAGGTGTCCATCCAGGTTGCTCCTTTAGGAATGCGCAATTTTCCACCCGAAACATATCTATTGACCCAGCGCCTGCATATTTCTTGCGCTGTACCACCCTCAAGCGAGCACGTTTGAAGAATCCAAGGGAATGTATCGATGGATTCAATCCCATGCTGTTTATTGATAAAAGAAACATCTTCAAGGTGCTCGCGATACCAATCTTTTGTGCGCGCTGCATATGAAGATAAAATGGGATGATCAGTTTGAGTTATCCAAAGGCTGATGAGTTCATCACGAAACCATCGCTGCGGAAACCAAGGCAATCCGGCAATCATACCGTCGCTCATAAGCGCAATAAGGCGCTCTTGTAAGAATCCAATTTCATTTTCTGCGCTTTTGTGATGAAAAAAATCAAGCTGCTCTTTGTCGGGATGAAATATTTTACATTCCGTCACATACCCCTCAAATGCCTCAAAAATAGATACATCGTAGGGTTTAGAAATCCGGCGTTGATCAAATTCATTGCGTATAGTTTTCCATTCGTTTTTGTATTTAAGGGATCCTTCGAAAAATACATACGCGGAAAGAGAAAATTTTTCATTTTCTTGCGTGAAATTTACAAAGTATCCATGTTCAAGCGGGGCAATAGAATAGACATTTCCTTCTTCAATGCTTGAGTAGAGCGTACGCATATCAAGTGATATTTTAATACGCACGGGTTTTTTTGTTTTCAACATAAGGCCTTGGCTATCAAGCGAGAGATCAATATTTTTTTTATCGGTTCCTCAAATTCAAACGCGTGCAGAATTTTATAGACCACATCATTTTTTTTAATCCAGTATCCAAAGTAACGGCTGGAGGCATCAGTTGCAGTTTCTTTTTTTTCAGGAATACCCCACAAAAACCAATGATTATGGCGCACAAGAGATAAAATAGGATGCTGTGCAAAGGTATTTTTTTTTAACTCAGGATAGGAAACTTTCATGTGTAAAATTAAGGAAGGAGTTTTTTGTACATTTCAAAATAGTACGAAATGAGTTTTTTCCATTCGCATGATTGCGCAAGGCGCCGAGCCTCAAGCTTGTTTTCAACGCGATCCTGCTTGTTGAGCCGGACAATTTTTTGCATCACATCGGTAACAAGCTGAACGGTTGCAGTGTCGGTGCGTCCTTTTCTGCCAATAATAAAGATCCCCGGATTTTTATTACTTTGTTTTGTGTGTTTTTGCAAAAAATCAGCAAACCCCGTTGTATCGGTGGTAATGGTTAATACGCCGCTTGCGCTTGATTCAAGAGGGGTATATCCCCACGGCTCGTAAAATGATGGGAACACACCGAGATGAAATCCTGAAACCGCATCTTCATAATTGATATTTAAAAGTCCGTCAGTTGATGAAAGATAAGATGGATAATAAATAATTTTTACCTTATCATCTTTTGCATTAGTAAGATTTTCCAGGCGAAGCAATTTCATGATAGGATCGTTGGGAGATGGGATATGGGTGGAAAGGGGAATGTCCGATTCGTGGCGTATGCTTGAAAACATTTTTGCAAACTCGACGAATTCATCCTTGGTAAAAAGTCCGCCAGTTCGTGCTTGTTTTTTATGCACTAAATAGTGCAGAAGGCGGCTTTTGAGCTCATTGGTCATTTCATCAATACGCTCTTCTATGTTTCGATATAAAGATAGATTGTGCGCAAGTGTATGATCTATATCGCGCGTTTCGCCCGGCACAAAAATAAAGGCATATACATTTTTATCGTCTTTCCCAAGTTTTTTATTGAGGCGGCCAAGCGCTTTAATGTACACATCAATGCCCTTATTTTTTATTTCCGGCCTGCCGCTGATAAATAATTGAATACTATTGCTTGTTTCAACGCGAAAATAAGGAGAAAAGAAAAATAAAATGAATTCCCTGATGCTCTCGCGGTACTTGCGGTGCGCATGCGCCATTTCTTCAACAGTTGGAAAGCGCTTAAAATCAAGGCCATTGGGCAAAATAGCATCAGGTTTTCTCCCTAAGAAATGATGTGCTTCAATGGTAAGAGGAGAGCTGACTGTTGAAAAAATTCGCGCATACTGAGCGGCATATTTTTCAATTCCATGTCGCGCCTCAACCCCGTAGCGCTTTGCCTCCTCGTCGGGTTTGATGGAAGAAAAGGTTTCCCAAAAATTAACTCCCGCAGAGGCAAGGGATCGCCCTAAAACCGTTGCGTGTGTGGTAAAGACAGTTGAAACCGAAGGGAGAGTATTAAATTTTTCAAAAAGTAGGATGCTTCCCGCAAGCCATTCATGAGTGTGAATAACAATTTTTCTTCCTGTAAAATGTTGGCAAAAATGTTTTAGAAAGATAGAAGTTGCCTTTGCCCACGTGATTGGCTCTTCGTAATCGCGTCCGGTTCGCGTACTGTCAATTTTAAATACATCCCACAGTTCATACTTGAACATATTCGCTTTCATCATCAGTTCATTAAAATCAATAAGAAACCCTCTTGGTCGTCCCTCAACAAGCCATTCGCCATAAAACACATGAATGCCAAATTTTTCAGTTTCCTCAACAACTTCTTTGAAAAGCGGTGGAAGCTGAAGGGCATTGAATTCTTGAAAGCCAGTATCTTTTACATAAGGACCAATAACCAAATATTCATCACCAAATTTTTCTTTTATGAAGGGAGCTTTCTCTTTTAACACCGTATGAATCCCGCCCACCTTGTTGGCGACTTCCCAGCTTGCTTCAAGTAAAAAACGATTCATCTAATCAATAAGATAAAATAACGGCTAATTTCTATATTTTTATTTTTTAGCATGAAGAAAATTTTTCAGATTATTTTTTTATGCAAGCGATTTTTTATTTTTACTTTTTTCATCGGGGCAGTTATTAAAAAAGCAAAAGTATGTAACCCTTATTTTTTTATACACTCAGATGAAGAAGTAAATCTTCCAAAACATTTTTATACGAAATATATGCTTCGTATGGATTTTCATAGGGGTTGAAATATGCATGGACATCACCGTCAGCAAACCATTTAGTGCACATATAGTAAAAATGATCAGCAGTCTGCAATTTGCGCCATTTATTGATGTGGTGCGGTCGGTGTTTAATTTTTTTCTCAATGGAATATAAAAGAAGCGCAGTTTCCTTTTGCATGTGATTGTCAAGCCATGCAGTTAAATCCCGCTCAGTATCAGCCCAGGTAATGGGGCGTTTTGATGAAAAAATTCCTCGGGGTTCATAGGATGAAATAACATCAGAGAGCAGGTCAAATTGAATCTGTTCGTGTTTTGAAATTTCAGTAGGGAGGTGGCTTAAAAAATCAAAAATACCGGTATCTTTCCAATGATGCTCTCCAAACGTTTCAAAATCCATGAAAAGCCCAATCACATCAGAGCCGTGTTTTGTTTCGCTGAGCCAGTAGGCAAATTTTTCAGGAGTAAGTGGCCATCCTTCCCATTGCTTTGAGGAAAAACGGAAGCCGATATCGTCTGAAAGATGAAAATTACGAAGCACAATTTTTAGTTTTTTATCAGGGGTTTGATAGACAGCATTAGGAGTTTTTCCATTTAAAATCCAGGGCACTCCTTCGGCAATGATCCCCGTAAACCCCAAGTCAGATACTAATGGAGAAAGATCATCAAAATAAATAAGTTCAGAATTAGAGAAGACTTTCGGCGTTTGGTGAAATAAGTTTTGCATCAGCTGGCGATGAAGCAGTACCTGTTCTTTAAATTCATCGTGCGAATAGAGCGATGCAAGGGAGTGGTAATAGGTTTCGCCGGTAAACTCAACGCATCCAGTTTTTGCAATATCCTGCAAAAGCTTTATGATTTCAGGATGCCAGCGATGAAGCTGTTCAATGAGTGTTCCCGTTACTCCTAAATTAACCTTAAACCCCCCTTCTGTTTCATGGATGAGCTCGCGGATAAGTTGAAGAGTTGGAAGGTATGATTTTTCAACAACGCGATCAAGGTAAAATTTATTGCGTTCATCATCAAAATAGGGAGTATGTTTTCCAATATCAAAAATAGAATAATTTTTCAACCGTTCTGGCTGATGAACTTTGAAATATAAAGCTACGGATGTCATATATAAAAATCTAATGCGGCGCTGGCGAAATACGAAACAATTCACAATAAGCCGCGGTTTTTAAGGAATTGCGGTGTTCAAAATTTAAAATACAAATCACTTCTTATTAAAATTATAAAGAACGAAAGAGAAAAAGACCTTGTGGATAGCGGATTTAAATTTTCTCGTATATCTTTATGAGTGCGTCAGCGCGGTGTTTCCAGTTGAATTTTGGAATTTCTTGGTATGCGTTTTCAGTCATTTCATCTCGCAAAGGACCGTACCTCAAAAGAGATACGATAAGATTTGCCATACGCTCAGTATCCCAAAAATCAGCTTTTAAAATATGCGAAATATAATCTCCGGCACCTGTAGTGCGTGAAACAATAACCGGTGTTTTGTATTTAATTCCCTCAAGCGGGACCAACCCGAATGGATCGGAAATTGAAGGAACCACAAGTACATCTGCAATTTTGTATAAGCTCCAAAGTTGTTCATCGCGTAAAAATCCAGAAAATACAACATCGCTTAGCGTTCGATGATGCGCTGCTTGCCGAATAAGTGATCCAAAGAGATCTCCGCTTCCGGCAAATACATATTTCACAGGAACATGTTTTTTAACAAGAGGAAGGGTATCAAGAAGCTGATCGGGGCCTTTTTGTCCGGCAAATCTTCCGACAAACAAAACGATTTTATTCCCTTGTTGTTTTAAATGGTTGATGTATTCAGGTTCTATGGACGGCATTTCTTCAAAATCAATACCATTTGGGAGGGGAACAATTTTTTCATCATCAATGTCATAATTTTTTTTCACTACTTCCTTGGTGCTATGACTGACAGTGACAATAAGGTCTGCCTGCTCAAGGCATTCTTTTTCGATTTCAACAATTTCAGCATCAGGCAAGTGCGGGCACCGATCATATTCAGTTGCGTGAATATGCAAAATAACTGGAACATGTAATTTCTTTTTTAGGTAGAGCGCGGCAGGAGCCGAAAGCCAATCATGTGCATGGATGACATCAAACTTCACGCCTAATTTTTTTATTTTTGGTTCAAGATTTTTCCCATATTCGCGCACTTGTTTTTTCAATACATCGCTGTTTCCATATGAACCATACGCGCATACCGGCTGTTCATCTGGTTTTACTTTTCCAAAAATAAGCGGAAATTCTTTTATTTTAATGGGGAACTTGAAGGGAAGGGTAAAAAAAAGTTTTGTTTTTTCAGCAAGCGCCTTCGCCATTTCAAAAGATGCAACACCTAATCCTCCGCTATTAAACGGCGGCAATTCCCAGCCAATCATAAGCACATTTCTTCGCATCCTAACTCAATTATAGGGTTTTGAGAAGAAAAATGGCTTAAAATCGGTGGATAACCGTTCGTATCTTTTCTCGCTCGGAGTGCGATAAGAGTTGGAATATTGGTTCGCTTATTTTACAAAAATGCTCGGGCCTGGCTTAACGCGGCTTTCCTCGCATTTTCTATTCGCTTACTCAATATTCAAGCAACTCTTTCGCGACCTCACTTTAAAAAGATACTCTCTTTTTAAAAAATAAAAATACTCACTCTATAAAATACATTTCATTCTGCATTATTTTATTTTTTTTGTGCGCAGGATGCTAAGTGTTTGTTTGCTATTTTTTATAAAAGTGACATCGGGAATTTTTTTAATCTCCCGAATCTGCCGTTTTGCAAATCTGATAATATCCCGCTTGCAATTTTCTATTGCCTCTTGCTTGGAAATTATTTTTTCATTGTATTTTGTAAACCATTCGTACTCAAGCCCAAAGGCAATCAATCGTTTTGCGGAAACTTTTTTTCGCAGCTGTTTTATCTCGCGCAAAATTGCAGGAACACGCTTGTGCAAGCGAAGATGAATTTTTTTTTCAAGTTTTACAATAGGTATATCTAACGAAAAAACCAACGCATTTTTTAGCGGAATACCGCCTGTAGCTGGTACTTTTCCTAAAGAATCAATGATTTCTAATGCCCGAATAAGCCGTTTTTTATTGTGCGGATCAAGGTTTTGGGCACGATTGGGGTCGTATTTTTGTATTTTTTGATAAAGGGCCTCACGGGAGAGTTTTTCTAATTTTTTACGGAACGCATAATCCGGTTTTACATTAGGAAACTCCCATCCTGCAAGAAGCGCGCGAATATAAAACAATGTTCCGCCAGATACGATAATAGGCGTACTGTTTTTTTGGCAACGAGAGATAATTCGGCGTACTTCCTTTAGCCATTTTCCGGCAGAAAAATCACGCAAAGGAGAAGCGACATCAATTAAAAAATGTGGCACTGTTTTTTGTTCTTGTTTTGTAATTTTTCCAGATCCGCTGTTTAGCCCAAGGTATACGTGTCGTGAATCAGCATTAATAACAATCCCGTTCAGTTTTTTCGCAAGTGCAATAGCCGCATCAGATTTTCCCGATGCGGTAGGTCCCAAGAGAAAAATAATCGGGAAATTTTTTTGCATGTATTTATTTTATTTTACATAATAAAAACGACACGCTTGAAGCGGGTCGTATGGAGAGATGCGTGCGTGCGCTAGTGTCGGCAAACAATGAGCGCTATGCCGATGCCGCTGAGCAAAAGCCCCCAAAGGGCGATCGTCAACAACCTGCGCTCGCGCACGAAGCTTGCCTTATGCTTCATACCCGAAAGTAGAAGCGTGAGGCAAACAAACGCCGTTATGAAGCCGATTAGCAGCAGAGCGCTGCCGGCAACTGGAATGGGGAACGCGCGTGCTTGCCCATACATGCCGCTTGCCGCAAAGCAGAGACACGCCAGGATAAGCACAGCGATCATCCCGCATTTCAGGAACTTCTGCAAGGGCGTGTAATCCGGTCCCTCTGCCCAAAGGAAGGCCGTTTGGCCAAGGGCAAGAGCGGACAGGGTTACGAGCCCCGCAGTGAACAAGGCATCGGACACGATATTCTCCCTGATTTTTCCGCAACCGCAAGCGGCCGCGAAGAGTTGTTGAGTGCAGTGGCCTTATTTTAATACTTTTATTATATTTTGTCAATAGATGGTCATTCTTTATAAGAGTAAGTTTCTATCATGTTTTATGGTTAATTTTTAGATTTTAGTAGCACCGCTTATTGCTTCGCAACACCAGCTTGCGGTTTACCGCCATACGGACGCCGCGTTTACATTTTACCCTTTTCATGCTACAATAAAGCCGTTATGAAAGTTCAATCATCTATCAAAAAAAGATGCCCAAAATGCAAGATTATCCGTCGAAAAGGACGGGTTGTGGTGATTTGTGAAAACAGAAGGCATAAGCAGAGGCAAGGGTAGGCGAGGCGTTCGCACATCATCCTCATTCGCAGTTAAAAAAGTTATATAAAACCGTTCTTTTGTAACGGAGTTTTACCACCTTGGCTTAACGCAGGTAACCGGTAAAACTCCTACTTCATCACTGGTTTTATAAAATAACTTTTTTAAAAGCTCATTCGGATTATATGCTTGCTTCTGTGGAAATACATGCCGAGGAGTTCCTTAAAAGAATATATTCTCTTTTAAAGGGGGAGCCTAGGGGTTTTTAAATCTTCCCTTATTTTTGGACTTTTGCTTATAACTTTTTATACATTTTCCCCCTTGCTTTTAAAAAGGAAACACTTTACAATAATGGTACTCGTTTTTCGAGGTTATTTTGTTTAGCTTGAATTACGGATGACGGCTTGCCGACGCCGTAAATTCTAGCATTGTCAAATAATATTACGATTATGGTAAGAATCGCAGGAGTAAACCTTCCCAATAAACAAACGGCATATGCATTGCCGTATATTGTTGGAGTTGGACATTCTCTGGCAAAAAAGATTTGCAAAGAGTTTGGCATTGATCCTGCAAAAAAAATAGAGGAGCTTTCAACTGACGATGTAAGTAAGATTGAAAAATACATCGAAGCAAACATTAAGGTTGAAGGAGATTTGCGCAGGGAAATTCAAGAGAACGTCAAACGCTTGACGCGCATTCATGCATATCGCGGAACGCGACACACAAAAAAATTACCGGTTCGAGGACAGCGGACAAAAACAAACGCGCGTACAAAAAGAGGCGCGAAAAAAACCGCTGGATCAGGAAAGAAAAAAGCAACTAAGAAGTAGCGGCGTTGGCGAAATGCGAAGCAATTCGCAATAAGCCGCGATGGGTAATCCCATCTCAAGTAGACGACAATAAAAAAAATAAACCCGAATGGGAAAGACAAAAACAAAAGTTATTGAAGGAAAAGAAGAAGGCGCATCAGCAAAAAAAGCCGCCGTAAAGCGTATTGCTGTTGGGCGCGGAATTTTTTACGTAAAAGCAAACATCAATAACACCATTGTTTCTTTCGCAGACCTTAAGGGAAATATTCTTGCATTTTCATCATGCGGAAACGCAGGATTCAAAAATACCAGAAAAGGAACACCCTATGCTGCAGCAAAGGCCGTAGAGGTTCTTTTAGGAAAAATGCAGCATATCGATGTTGGTGAGGTTAAAATTATTATGGAAGGTGTGGGCCCAGGAAGAGAGTCGGCAATTCGCGCACTATTTAATGCAAATTTAAATATTCAAATTGTCGAAGATAGGACTCCTGTTCCGTTTGGTGGACCACAGCATAAAAAACCACGCAAGACATAATGAATACGTGCTCAGTGCACAGTAATATAAAATACAAAAACAATGATTCCGACAAAAAAATGTAAAATTTGCCGCAGTACCGGACAAAAAATCGGTTTAAACGAGCGTTGCATGGGACATAAATGCGCGCTCGACCGCCGCCGAGTTCGGCCGGGCCAACATGGAAAGCGCATGAAAGTTATTTCACAATATGCGCGTGAACTTATTGAGAAGCAAAAAATAAAATACTATTATTTATTGAAAGAAAAACAACTTCGCCAATATATTGAGCGTGCTCAAAAATCAGAGGAGCCTGCGCCAAATGCGTTGGTAAAAGAGTTGGAGCGCAAGCTTGATAATATTGTGTATCTGCTTGGATTTTCTCCGTCAAAAACAGGGGCACATCAATTAGTTGCGCACGGACATTTTTTGGTAAATGGAAAGCGCATCAAAAGCGGAAATCATCTTGTACAGGTAGGAGATGTTATTAAAGTGCGTCCCGGAAGCGCAGATATAAAACCTATTAAAGACGCAAAAGAGCGTTTTGGAAAATATACTCCACCGGTATGGCTAAAAATGGATCAACAAACAGTCACCGGAACAGTTGTAAGAATGCCTGAAATTGAAGAAGTGCAAATTCCATTCAACTTAGGGCTTATTATTGATTTTTACAGTCGCCATTAATTTTTTCAAGATATAAAAACATCTACAATGGCAGAAAATATTCTTCTCCCAAATCCGCCAAAATTGGTATCATCCGAAGGGGCACTTGCCGTGTTTGAAATTTCTCCGCTGTATCCTGGATATGGAATCACTATTGGAAATGCATTGCGCCGGGTTATGCTTTCGTCAATTAAAGGTTCGGCAATCACCCGCGTGCATTTTGACTCGGTGACACACGAATTTGAGAGCATCCCAGATGTACTGGAGGATGTGTTGGATATCACGTTGAATTTAAAACAGGTACGTGTTGATTTTCCCGGCGAAGAACCAATCACTTTAACATTGGACGCTTCGGGAAAAGGAGAGGTGCGCGCAAAGGATTTAAAGGGTCCTGGAGGACTTATTATTGCAAACCCCGAACAGCTTATTGCAACCTTGACCGCGCCAAAGGCATCACTAAAATTGTCAATGGTGGTAGAGAAGGGAGTAGGATTTATTTCCGCAGAAACTGCAGAGCGTGATCGGATTGAACCTGGAACGATTGTATTAGATGCAATTTTTTCTCCTGTAAAAAATTTAATCTCCTTCGTCTTTCAGTTGAAACTGACGGAACCGTCAAGCCAGATCATGTTATTAAGGAATCAATTGAGGTATTATTAAAGCATTTTTCCATTATTTCAGAAGGGTTGAAATAAAAGAGATACTATAGCGCAGAAATGAGACACGTAAGTAAAATAAAACCATTTCATAGAAAAAGAGAGCAGCGACTCGCATTGTTTCGCGCACTGTCTCATGCGCTTATTATGAAGGGAAAAATTGAAACCACAACCGCAAAGGCAAAGTATTTGCGTCCGATTATTGAAAAATTAGTGACGCGCGCAAAAAAGCAAAATCTTGCATCACTTCGTATGCTCATTGAAAGATTACCAAAGGCATCTGCAATGAAGTTGTACAATGAAATTGCACCAAAATATAAAACCCGAGCAGGTGGATATACGCGCATTACAAAATTACCGCTTCGTCGAAGAGGGGACGATTCACAAATGAGCGTGATTGAATTTATCTAGTATATAAAAATAATGCTTGTCATACGATTTACACAAATAGGAAAAACGCACCAAAAGGTATTCCGCCTAGTGGTGCAAGAAAAGAAATCAAAATTGAACGGAAAATCAATGGCGTATGTGGGCACCTGGAATCCCAGATTGAAAAAAGGAGAATTTAAAGCAGAGGAAATAAAAACATTCATCAAAAACGGAGCAGGAGTATCTGATTCAGTATGGAATTTATTGGTTTCTCAAAAAGTGATTGAGGGAGAAAAGAGAAAGATTAAGGTAAAGGCAAAGAAGGAGAAGAAGAAATAGCGGCGTTGTAATCATAAGCCGCAAGAAGTTGTTTTGCCAAAGTCAAAATTACTTCGCCTAATGACTATTGGTATTTTTACCAACACAATCGCCCTGTAAGGGGCGATTTTATTTGACAAATCATTAAGTTTATTTATTGTATACCAGAAGAGAAGGGCAATTTGAGCTAGTTGACGAGGCATTTATTTGTCGTAAAATATAGGAGTTCGTCTTTCTCGCCAAGTATTATCTTGGTGAGTGAGGTCGCAAAAGAACCGAGTGAATATTGCATGAGCGAATAAGAAATGCGAGGAAAGCCGCGTTAAGCCAGGCCCGAGCATTTCTGTAAAGTGAGCGAATCAAAATTCCGGTTCTTATTGCAAGCCGAAAGAAACAAGATAATACGACAATGCCTATAAAAAAACCACTTGAATACGTTTTATCCACAGGACTTAAAATTTTGCTGTGCCCGCAAAGCAACCTAACAACCGCAACCGCGCTTCTTTTGGTTAAAAACGGAACTGATTATGAAACGCCAAAAACCAACGGCATCTCACACTTTATAGAACATCTTATTTTTAAAGGATCTGGAAAATTTCCCTCTCCGAGCGCCCTTGCGACTGAACTTGATAAATTAGGGGCAGAGTATAACGCGTTTACCTCATACGAATATACCGGCTACTATATCAAAACATTCCCCGATTACTTGAATCCAGCTCTTGAAATTTTGTCAGATATTGTCACTAATCCGCTTTTTCCAAAAGATGAAATCAATAAAGAGCGAAAGGTTGTTTTGGAAGAAATCAACTATACCGAAGATACGCCAACCCGATTTATTCATGATTTGATGCTCAAAAATCTTTATGATGGGAAGGCATCGGGTATGCCTATTTTAGGACCAAAGGAAAATATTAAAAATTTTGAGCGCAAAGAAATTTCAAAATTCTACCAAGCGCATTATTCTCCTAAAAACAGCTTGCTCATCATCGCCGGAGATATTGATACACAAAAGACCTTGCGGTTGGTTGAAAAATATTTTTCAGAATACAAGCGTCCCGCGGCTCCAAAGAAAAAAGATTTTTCAAATGAGCAACAGGGATTTCGTTTTTACCAAAAAAAGAAAGACGTCAAGCAAGGACATCTTATGCTTGCGTTTTCAAGCGAAGGAACGAAGCACCTGAAGGAAAAGCGATTTACCTTAGGGGTACTGGCGAGCATTTTAGGATTTGGATTCAGCTCGCGTATGTTTCAGTTGCTTCGCGAAAAATTAGGAGCAACCTATTATTTGAGTGTTGATTTTGAACTCTTTAGCGATCGCGGATATTTGTATGTGCAAACCGGAGCAGATTTAGAGCGTCTGCGGGAAATTGTGGGGCTCACCGTCAATGAACTTTCGCGACTTAAGTTTGAAAAAGTATCAGACGATGAACTAAGTAAAGCAAAGGCGGTACTTGAGAATCATCTTTTGATGAGCACGGAAACTTCAGATGCGCTTGCGTCATTTTACGGAGCAGGGTATTTTATTGAAGGGCAGATTATGACCCCAAAGGAAGTGATCAATGCCGTTAAAAAGGTAAAAAGCGATGATGTGATGCATGCCGCGCAAAAATACCTTACCACGCAAAGAGCGAATATGGTTATGATTGGCCCCAAGGTTCCGAAAGTTGACTTTGAGAATATTTTTGACAAAATTTAACCCAAACGACTAATCTTTTGCAGTTATACACAGGGTGCTATATTGCACAGTATTTGCGATATAATCAATTTATGAATATTAAGTGGAAAGATGCATTTGTGTTTTGGAGCGTACCGCTGATGCTTTTTTTGTTGTGGTATTTATCTGATATTGTTCTTTTAGCGATGACCGCGCTTGTGATCGGATCTGCGGTGCAGATTTGGGCACTCTGGATGAAATCAAAATTAAAAATTCCATTCCCATTTGGAATTTTTCTCATTTACGCAACATTTATTGCAATTCTTTTCTTTTCATTTTATGGATTACTTCCTATTATTGGAGGGCAAATCAAAAACCTCATTCCGAATTTACAGCTCGTTCTTGAATTTTAGGATTTTATCGAGAAGTTGCGGAGATGCTTCCTATGAAAGATAAGGATCGATTTATCCGCATATGGGAGCGTGCTCGCAGAAGATTTGCTTCGTGGTTTGCCGCGCAACTAACCCTCATGCTTATTATTGGTGTTGTAACGTATATATTTATGCTATCTTTAGGAATTCCCAATGCCGCGCTCATTGGAACTATTGCGGGATTGACTGAAATCGTTCCCATATTGGGTCCCATTATCGGAGCGGTCATTGCGGCGCTGATTGTAGTATCTTATAATGCCCAGCTTATTTGGTGGGTGCTTTTGGGATTTTTAATTATTCAGCAACTTGAAAATAATTTGCTGGTTCCGATGATTATGAAGAAAGCTCTCTCTATTAATCCGATTTTTATTTTACTTGCTGTAATGGTAGGAGGAACGCTCGCGGGAGTGTTGGGAATTATCACCATTTTACCTATTTTGGTTTTGGGATCTGAAATTACAAAGGGGCTACGTGATTAAATAATGAAGAGCCGTTTCGTACTGGGAGCGGTTTTTATATGTGTGGGAGCACTTGTAGTATCCCATGTCCTTTTTGCATACACAGGATTATGCGATGAAAAAAATTTGCAGCCAATTATGTCTTCCCAAAAAGGGAAAATAATCTCTGATGTCCAAAAATGTCTTTTTGATGCGGGGGTGCTTAGTGAAAAAGCAATTACGGGCATGTATGGAGCGGAAACAATTTCTGCAATAAAAACTATATATGCGCAAGCGGGATTAAAGAGTGAAAATGGAAAAAGATTGGGTCCCGTGGGCATTGCCCAGCTGAAAAAAAATATTGCGCAGAAAAAAAATTTATTGAATACAACGCCTCAAACTGCGGCATCAAGTTCGGGGGCATCGCAGGGGGTTTTAAATAATATTTTTAAATTTACCGGATTGTTTTTACAAAGATTGTTCGGCACAGATACTCAAAATCAAAGGGCACCGCTTGTGCCTCAAGATAGATTTTCCTATCTTTATCGGTCGTCTTCTGGCAAAAGTCAAATATTACAAAATGAAGCGCAAGAAATTTTTGAACATGCAAAGCAGTATCTTGCAGCAGATCAATATATTAGATATCAAGAAAAAAATATCGTTTCTTTTTCAGGGGTCCTGAAGGCGCCCGATGAACTAAAAAAACAATCTGCAATATTTTCTCAAGATATTCCACTTTCTTTTTCCTCGCATGATTTTTTAGCCGTGAAGTTTTCGCGCAGCAGTGAAAATTCACATATGTATATTCAGCATACAAAAGATGATGGGTATCCGGGAATATACAATAGAATTTCAAAATTGCTCAGCGGAACTTCTACACTTTATATCATGAATGCACGCACAGATCCTATCATATATATAAATTTAAACATCCCGGCACTTTTTTCAAAAGATCAGCAAAAAACATATTATGAATTTAAGGGGAAGGATGCGATAACTGTTACGCAAGAGAAGGTATTGCCTATTATGCGATCACTTCAATCTCCTGAAAAAACATTTGCGCGCGTTGATGATGTAATGGATTCAATTGCAAATCCTCTTTCTTTATTTTTAAATAGCACGTATATTGATTCGGGGACACTAAGCGGACAATCTATGTTGAAATTCCAATCGTCTTTAGATAATGCATTTTTGAATTCAGTGGTAAAAAACGCATACAAAAACAATAATCAGCTTATCGTGGGGACATCAATTGAACATATACAATTTAAAAAAGCCGTTGCAACAATTTTTATTGATGCGCAGACAAAACGAGTGCGGCTTATTGACATGGTAATAGAGCTTGCGCTGACCGTAAAAGATCAAAATAAAGAATCGGTTTTTTCAGGGTCTTTGCGTTCAATTCGTATATATGAGAATCAAGACGGCTCAGTTATAGTGCCGCAAAATATCCAAATAAAAAAAGGAGATACGCAACTGCTCTATGGATCAAAGTATGTCCAATAGCATACTTTTAAAAGATAGGGGTATACTAAATAAATGGAAGCTAAAGAATCTTTAACGTTTAAAACCGCATACGGAAAAAAACTTGAAGAAACGGAATTAATTTCCGAAATCAAGCAATTTATTGCCGCGGATGAAAAATTTTCCTACAAAGTTTTAGTGGGAACTGACTCGGAGCGGCACCATGAATATGTTGACTTCGTATCAGTTATTGTGGTGCACCGAGTCGGAATGGGAGCTCGGTACTTTTGGCGTCGAACACTTCTGAAGGAAAAAATGGAAATGCAAAGGCGCCTATGGCAAGAGGCGCTGGATAGCTTGGAGGTAAGCAGGGAACTGCTTAAACTTTTAGTTGAGATAAAAGATTCCTTTTCATTTGAAATGCACATTGACGTTGGAAAAAATGGAAAATCACAAACAGTGATGAGCGAAATCGCAAATCTTGTGCGCGGATATGGTGTTGCGTTTAAATTTAAGCCCGATGCCTACGCAGCCTCAACTATCGCAGACAGATTAATTTAAAGGTATGAAGAAGTATTTTTTTATAATCGTATGCGTTTTCATTTTAGTGTTGGGTGTTGCTGTTTATGTAGAATATACATCGAATGAAATTCAAAAGATTCAAGAAGGAATAGGGCAAGATAAGATAAATAACTCTTCGGTATCTTCAAATGGGGAAAAATTAAACCAAGAGTCTGTTACTTCTTATGCAATGCCTATTGATTGTGGAAATATTATTCTTGTTGAAAAACAAATAAAGCAACCTGGCGCGTCATTTATAAAAGCAGTTCCCGCCGATGAAGATGATGCAATAAAAAAAGAGAGATGTTTCCAAGAAAAATTTAAAATATGTGAATTGGCTACACTGAATATTGTAAGTGGAGGCAATGAATTTAGGTATGAGATTATAGGCAAACAAAACGCGCGGTGTGCCATAAAACAAACAGAAATAAAAAGTACAGAATCATCACTCATTGAGAAAAGTATGGTGTGTCTCTATAATGCAACCCAAACATTTTCTGATTTTGAACGAGTATATATAAACGATTCATGCTCCGGTTCCTTATTTGATTTTTTGAAAAATTTTAATTTAGAGTAGTTATATAAATGTTGAAATTACCCAAAAAGATTTAAATAAATTTCCAGATTTTATTATGAAAAAAGTAGGAACATCAACTATTGCTATTGCAGACACAACGTTTGGAAAAAATTGCTCTATCAAGTCATTTATAACCGTTGAATAAAACGTAGTGTAAAAAAATAAAATAGGTTTTCCGACGGTTCAGAAAACCCGAGGCGCTACAGGCATGCGAGCGAAGATCTCGGGGTCGATGAGGACGAGCCCCGCCAGTTCGCGTTCGAGCTTACCCACCCCTTCTTCAATAAACCGCCGGGTACTTCGAACGAGCGGTTCCTCAAGAAGCGTATACGCTGTTTCCAGCGCATCTTGAACTTCTTGAAGTTGTGTGCAGTGCTCGCAGGTGCAACCTGCGCGGCACCTGCACCATGCTCCGATCCTGTGGGAGGTGGGCATGAGGGGATCGAATCCTTTCGGCATGACTGCTCCTGTTCCTCGCTGGATCCTTTACGGGTAGGCGAGGTGTTTGATTACTAAATTTATTTTCGCATATAAAATACAATCTGTCAATCTATAAAAGAAATTACTGACACTCTCCAAAATCGACGATCGTCGATTTTGGAGAGTGTTTTATTGCAAAAGAAAATGCGGCGTCCCAAAGGATAAGCCGCATGCGTAGCCCCGAAGGGGTTGCAACGCCTATCGGCACGTTTTGCGTGTCGTGATGTTTTTGTTGATGTCCTAGTGGTGTGGGCGTGGGTGTGGGCGAACGTGCTCGCTGGGCGGAAGTTGGGTGCGCCGAGCGCACTCAACGGCGATCCGACCCTGACAGAACCCTGCCAGGAGAATCACCATGCCGTCCAGGCACTCCATACCGAGTTTCTGCAAACCCTCTACAAGCTCGAAGAACTCGGAATCTCCACGTCTGACCTCTTCTGCCAGATCTTCGTAGGACTGGCAGTACTCAGGCCCATGCACGAGACGAGCGAGACGCTCTTCGTTCATGGGAACGAGGCACGCCTCACAGGCGAGCGAGGAGAGGAGCGTAAACGCCTTTTCTAGGTCCACCTGTTTGCGTTGTTCATCAGTCAGTGGCATGTGGTTTTCACCACCTTTCTAGGCCATCTCAGGTTTGCCCCGAGAATTGGTTGCTAAATTTATTTTAGTATATAAGAGTAATTTTGTCAAATATCATTATTTTCTTATTTTGATATTGATTTTTTGTTATAAAATGATCATATGGATAAAAAATTCTCACATTTTTTAGAAGAACTTACATGGCGGGGGATTGCATTCCAAAAAACTCCCGGCATTGAAGAAGTTTTGAAAAAGAAAACAACGCTGTATATAGGAATTGACCCGACTGGCGATTCTTTGCATGTTGGACATTTATTTGGACTTTTAACTCTCAAGCGAGCAGTTGACGCTGGACACAGCGCAATTGTTATTATGGGCGGCGGAACCGCGCTCATCGGAGACCCATCTGGAAAAGAAAAAGAACGGCCTGTGCTATCGCGCGATGCTGTTGAAGAAAATAAAAAAAAGTTGAAAAAACAAATTGATGCGCTTTTGAAAAACAGTGCAACAAAAATAATTAGTGCGCGAAGCGCACCTCACCCTACGCTCAGCGTGGTTGATAATGCGCAGTGGCTTGAAAAAGTACAGCTGATTGAATTTTTGCGTGATGCGGGAAAATTTGTAACTGTAAATGCGATGCTGGACCTAGAAACCGTAAAAACGCGCATGGACAAAAAGGAGGGAATGTCATACGCGGAATTTACCTACCAATTGTTGCAGGCATATGATTTTTTGAAATTACATGAAGAATATGAGTGTCAGGCACAAATTGGGGGGTCAGATCAGTGGGGAAATATGGTGCAGGGAATTGAACTTATCCGTAAAAAAACAGGGAAAAATACGTATGCGCTTTCAATTCCGCTTATAGTGAACCCCAAAACAGGTAAAAAATTTGGGAAAACTGAAAGTGGAACAGCTATGTGGTTAGATCCTGAAAAAACACATCCGTTTGCCTTTTATCAGTTTTTATTAAATAGCGATGATGAGATGGCGCCGACACTCTTAAAATATTTTTCTTTTAAAGAAAGAGGAGAAATTGAAAAAATAGAAAATGAGTGGAATGTCGCAAGGGAATTGAGAGGAATTCAAAAAGCTCTTGCGTATGAGCTGACAAAAATGATCCATGGAGAAAAAATAGCACAAGAAGCACAGGCAGTTTCGGCGCTGCTCTTTGAACAAAATTTTAAATCATTAAAAAACCAAGATATTGATTTTATAAAGGATTCAATTCCCTATATAAAAAC
>LCBW01000017.1 GCA_000997465.1 Parcubacteria group bacterium GW2011_GWC1_41_7 | reverse complement strand
GGTTTTTTACCTATCTTTGACATTATGTAATATGGATTGATTTTACGTTATTATTTGGTTTCTTTTTTAACTCTTTTGCTTTTAATGGAATACAATTTATTTTATATTTTTATGTTATTTTGTCAAATCGTACTTTTCTACGCCTTTTTTCTTATGTGGACAGATAGAAGGTTTTTTACCTATCTTTGACATTATGTAATTGTTATACAACTTTGCAAATAATTTCCCCCCCTAAATTTCTTTTTTTCGCTTCATGCCCTAGCATAATGCCTTGGGATGTTGAAATAATAGAAAATCCATATCCGCTACGCACTGCATGAATATCTTTATGCCCCGTATACAATCGTCTTCCGGACTTTGACACACGGATAATATTTTCAGCAGGAGCTGATCCATCTTCGAGGTAGCTTAAAAAAATAACGAATTCTTTTCTTGCTTCACCCTCAATTTTAAAGTCAGCAATAATTCCTTTTTCTTTAAAAATTTTAAGGAGTGCCACTTTTTGATTGGAATAAGGGGCTTTCACCACTTTCTTTCTGATGAGCCATGCATTTTTAATGCGGGCTATGATGTCTGCGATTGGATCTGTATTCATTTTTTTACCAGCTTGATTTTTTGACTCCAGGAATTTCTCCGCGATGAGCCATTTCACGAAAGCACACGCGACATAAACGAAAATCACCGATGTACCCACTGGATCTTCCGCATTTAAAACAATGGTTCACTTTTCGTGTTGTATATTTTGGTTTTTTACCCCACTTTTCTATATCTGCTTTATTTACCATTTTATTTATTTCGTGGATGTCCTCCTGCGGCTTCTTTTTCTGAATCTTTATTCATAGGGAAACCTAAATACTCCCAAAGCAGCAGATTTTGATCCTTTGTTTTTCCACTGCCTGTGACTGTAATTTGTAATCCGAAATTTGCTTTTATTTTATCAGAAATTGCCTCAGGAAAAATACCTATTTCTTTCAGGCCAAAATTGATATTTCCGGCCTTATCAAAGTTATTTTCACCAAGACCGCGAAAATCTTTTTCGCGCGGCAACACATATGTCAAAAGCCGATCCAAAAAATCAAAAAGACGTTTCTTTCGCAAGGTCACTAAAATCGCAACTGGTTGTCCTTCACGAAGCTTAAATCCTGCAACTGATTTTTTTGCTGTAATAAGTTTTGGTTTTTGGCCAGTTACCTGCGTAAGCGCCCATACAGAATCCTCCATAATTTTCTTTTTATTTTCAGGAGAGTGAATAATTGCTTTTCCGATACCAATTTGAATATATGCACAGGTTGGCCTTGGGGAGCGCAGTGTATTTGAAATCTTCAGCTCTGAGGTCAGCTTTTTTGCAATCTCTGTTTTAAATTGTTCTTGTAATCCTTTTGCGTATGCCATTTTTAAATATTATGCAAATTGTGCTTCACAGCGTTTACATGATCTCATTTTTTTATCTCCCGACCACATTGCTCCAATGCGGGTTGGCTTATTACACTTTGGGCATACTAAAGAAACCGTCGAAGCAGGAACAGCTCGCGCAACAGAAACAATCTGTCCTTTTTCGCCGCTTTTTTTAGGACGCACATGTTTTTTTACCATATTTAATCCTTCAATAATAAGCTTTTCTTCTTTTGGCATTGTTTTCAAAACCTTACCGGTTTTCCCCTTATCTTTTCCCGAACGAATAAATACAGTATCTCCTTTTCTTATTTTCATTGTGTTATACCAATTCCGGGGCAAGGCTTGCAATTTTCTCAAACCCCTTTTGCTTAATTTCAATAGGAAAAGGACCAAACATTCGGTTTCCAACCGGTTCGTTTTTTGTTTTGATAAGGACTGCGGCATTTTCATAAAAGCGAACATAGCTTCCGTCTTTTCTGCGAATAGCAAGGCGCTGGCGCACAATGACTGCTTTTGCCACCTCACCTTTTTTCACAGTTTTTCTTGGTTCTGCTTCTTTTATAGAAACAGTAATAATATCACCCACCTTCGCAAAATCTCTATTCCCCAATCCAACAAACCCAATGCACTGAAGCTTGGTCGCACCGCTATTATCTGCGCACGTAAGTAATGTTCTTCGCTTGATCATGATGTTGCTTGACTTCCTGTATGTTTTGACGACACGGATACATCTGCATGATGATGACTTTCCTCAATAATAGGTGCCTTTTCAACAATACGAATCAGCCGCCATCGCTTTAATTTTGAAAGCGGACGGGTTTCCTCAATCAATACCTTATCTCCCAGTGCGGCGCTATTGCTATTGTCATGCGCATAAAATTTTGTTGCGCGATGGATATATTTTTTATACAATCCATGTTTTTTGAGCCACTCGCGCTCAACGACAATCGTCTTGTCCATCTTATTTGAAATAACTGTTCCAGTAATTTGTTTTCTCATGGTAATTTATTTTTCTGAAATATCCTGTTCACGTAAGATGGTTGAAACGACCGCTATATCACGCTTTGTTTTTTTAGCAATATGCGTTTTTGAAATTTGTGACTGCACGCGAGCCATTCGCTGCTCAAGCAGTTGCGCGCGCAAATCTTTCAGCATTTTCTCCAATTCAACTCTGCTTTTTTGTCTTAAATCTTTATTTTTCATCGCTATGTTGAATTATCTTTGTCGCAATAGGTAATTTAAACGCCGCTCTACGAAGTGCTAACTTTGCAAGCGCCGGATCGGTTGCCTCAGCTTCAAATAAGATTTTTCCGACTCGAACCATGGTTGCGTAATGATCAACATCTCCTTTTCCTGATCCCATACGAACTTCCGCTGGTTTTTTGGTTCGCGAAAGATGTGGAAAAATTCTCAGCCATGCCTTTCCTTTCTTTCCAAGTACCCGGCGCATGTCTTTTAAGGCTGATTCAATTTGTCTATCAGTTAAATAATGCGCTTCCATTGCCTTCAATGAATGCGTTCCATATACCGTATGTATTCCGGATGTTGCAATGGTTCGATTCAATGATCGAACTCTATGCCACTTCCGATGCTTCATTCTCTTTGGTTGCATTGACATGGTACTTAGGTGGTGTTGATTATTGTTTTATTTCCTTGTTTTTTAATGACCTTAATCTATTCCGATTGATCGGTAAAATCTTCGCTTTCACCCTTGTATAGCCATACTTTAATACCAACAATACCATAAGTACATTTTGCCTGCTGATTTGCAAAATCAATTTTTGCCTTCAATGTACCAAGCGGTAATTTTCCAGAAGCTAAATATTCTGATCTGCTAATTTCCGCTCCATTTAAGCGCCCTGATATTTTTACCTTCGCACCAACAAGACCTTTGGTTTGCTGAACACGTTCCATCAACTTTTTCATCACGCGCCGAACTGACTGTCTTTTTTCGATTTCAGTTGCTGCCATTTGCGCAAGCACCCGAGCTGAAAAAAATGGTTTTTTAATATCTTCAATGCGAAGCTCTGTTGCGGGTTTTGCAATTTTATGTTTTGCAAATAATCGATCGAGCTTCTCATTAATAAGCTTTTGTATCTTTTTTAAATTTTGCCCCTCACGTCCGATGAGTATTCCCGGACGTGATGTTTTTACAACAATTGTTGCGTGCTCTGGGCTTTTACGCTCAATAACAATATCATCAATACCAATTTTTGGAAACATTTCCATAATGGTTTTTCTGATAATATGATCAGCTTCCAAAAATACAGTGTAATTGCGCGTGAAAAACCATCTGGATGACCATCCGATGTTATATCCAATACGCAAGGCAACGGGTGAAATCTTATGTCCCATGTTATGTAGTTGTCGACTTTTTTCCTACTGACTTTTTTATTGCGACTGGTGTTTTCACTTTTGGGGTTTTTGATTTTTGTTCCGCTGGCACAGTAACCTCTTTTTCTTTTTCAACAACAGCGGGAACGCTCAGCGTCAATGATATATGCGAAGATCTCTTTGTAATGGTTCCAACGTGTCCGCGAGACATTGCATACCCGCGCTTTCGCTTTGGTCCTTCATTTACAATCAATTCTGAAATAACTAATGATTTCTCGTCCATATCTTTTCGCTTTGCCGCATCAATTCCAGATTTAAGTAATTTAAGCATGGGAATAGAAGAGCGTTTATTTGCAGCTTGAAGCTGAATAACCGCTTCATCGGCTTTTTTACCGCGAATCAACTTCGCAATAAGGCGTATCTTCTGCGGAGTCATGCCTAAATTTCTTAAATGGACGGTAATCATTGTTATTTTGCTTTTGTTTCAAGTTCTCGCTGCAATTTACCTCCATGCCGAACGAACTTGCGTGTTGGCGAAAATTCTCCTAATTTATGACCAATCATATCTTCAATAACTTTCACCGGCAAAAAATTTTTTCCATTGTGCACCTCAAAGGTAATTCCAATCATATCAGGAACAATGGTTGATGCACGAGACCATGTTTTGATAACAGCAGAGGCGGCATTACCCGCTTCTTTTGCAGCAAGCACCTTTTTCATCAATTTTGGCTCGACAAATACTTCTTTTTTTAAACTTCTTGCCATGGTGTGGTGGTAATAATTTTGTTATTATATGTCCTTTTTTAATGCCGTTCTTTTTTACGCTGTTTTTATATTTTGCATAAAAAATAAGAAATGTCAATTTTTGTTATTTTATAACCATTATTTTCATCATTTCGACACACACTTCTTTTTTTAAACTTCTTGCCATGGTGTGGATATATTAAATATTTCCGCTATTTTTTACTTCGGCGTTTTACGATTAATTTGCTTGATGATCTCTTTGTTCGTCTAGTTCTTCGTCCACCTGTTACCTTTCCCCATTTGGTTTTTGGCCGTTTGGTTCCTCTTTGAGTGCGTCCCTCTCCTCCTCCATACGGGTGATCAACTGGATTCATGACTGATGCGCGCACCTTTGGGCGAAGCCCTTTCCACCGCGCACGTCCTGCTTTTGCAAGTTTTACATTTTTCAAATCAATGTTTGAGGGCCGCCCAATAGTTGCCAAGCATTCCTTTGAAACCTTTCGCATTTCCTTGGATGGCATTTTTAAAAAGCAATATTTTTCATCAAATCCAGATACAATCACTCGCGATCCAGCAGAGCGCGCAAATTTTGCTCCGCTTCCTGGGGTCAATTCAACCTCAAACACTTCAGTTCCTGGGAGTAAGTTTTTCAAAAAGGTACGATTTCCTGGCTTTACCAATGCCGACTGACTGCACACAATGGTATCTCCTACCTTTATGCCGTCGGGGGCAATATGATATCTGCGTTCACCGTCTTTATAAAGTGCAAGCATAATGAACGCGGTTCGATTTGGATCATACTCAACACTTTCAATGCGCGCTGAAATATCCATTTTATCCTTGCGTGAAAAATCTACCAACCGATATTTTCTGCGATGAAACGGATTTGCGCGGGAGCGGGTTGTAATGCGCCCCATACTGTTTCGTGCAGTTCTTTTTTTCAAAGAAACTAAAAGAGGTTTATGTGCACTTACAGGAGTAAGTGTTTTTTTGTAATCGATGAGCACTGCGACTCTCTTTCCTTTTCCTCTTGATTTTACTACTTTCGTTGCCATGAAAATGAAATAATCGCCTAAGTTTTCAGGTTATTGCGACGCAAAACCTGGGTGGCGAATTTTTAGATAGGGGTCAGCACTTATGCTTTAGAACCCTTAAATTGTAGCTCGTTTTGGAAACGAGTAAATATGATTATACGAAACCTTTTATTTTTATGCAAATTTTCGGTGTATAGCAAAAAATTGGCTTTTCCACATTTTTTTAGCTTTTTTATACAGAAGCTGTACAATACATTCAGTATAATCGCTGCTCAACAGGAAGAGGTGCATCATGCCGCTGGAGATCGGAGCTCGCGTGGCTGTTCGGGATAAGGGCACGTTCGGGAGCTGGTTGCGCTCATACGAGGCCACTGTCCTTAGCACCAGAACCGATCCCGAAACAAACTGCGATATCTATCGCATCGTGCTCTCAAACGGCAACCTCCCTCTTGAAATAGAGCTTTGTATCTGCGCAGAGCTCACGCCCCTGTCCCCACACCCCCCAGATGCCTAAGGGCACGCAAGGGGTATTTTATCTTATACTATAAGCAACGCACACTACTCTTGTGGCCGTAAATAAGGAGGAACCCCATGAACGAGCCCCCTGTGTGCACAAGCGGTCTTCTCAAGGTCACTGACCGAATCGAGATGACCGAGAAGAAGCCGGGAATGACTGGTATCATTGAGCGCATCACTCACGAGCCCGGAACAAATGCCTCAATGTACCATGTTCGTCTTGACGACGGTACTCACGACATCGTCGGACGTTCCTTCCTGCGACCTGCCCCTGCCTCTGTGACTTGATTGCGACTTCCCCTTGGGATGTCGCGAGACGCTGCAGCCTTTAGCTGCGACTAGCGACACCCTTCGGGATGTCGCGTTTTTAAATCCAAATTTTGTAGTTCGTATTTCGAATTATTCAAAGAGTGAAATCTTTGATCCGGGAGCGAGTTTGACAAATGCTTTTTTGCGAAGTGGTTTAAAGTTTGGCATGCGCGTGCGGCCGCGACGACGTGATTTTGCGCGGGAGATACGCACATCCTCAACAATAACGTTAAAAATCCGCTCAACCGCTTGGCGAACTTCTGTTCTGTTTGCCCGTGGATCCACGGTAAACACCACGATATTTTGTGCAACCAAAGCATGGGTTTTTTCAGTCAATACCGGTTCTTTGATGACATCTTTTGTCCAGTTATAGTTTGTTTTTCCCACAATCTTTACAGATGGTTTGGGATCTTTTGTTTCACTTGCTTCTTTTTTCTTTTCAACAGGAGCAACCTTCTTACTTTGTTTTTTTTCTGCTTTTTCTTTTTTCTTTAAAAAATCAAGTATTCCCATTGTTTTTGTTTATTTTTTTGTTCCTGTAACTTTTTTTGCTGGTGATTTTTTACTTGCAGTTTTAGAAGTAACACGTTTAACTACAATTTTTTTTGCTTTTTTTGTAGCTACTTTTTCTTTCACTATTGCATCTTGCGACACCTTATTAGTCCTGCGCTTCCCCATAATTTCTGCAATTGCTTGCAATGATTTTGTATCAACAAAAAGAAATGCATGATTAAGAAGTTCTAAAATATTCAAATTTCGCGCTTCCATCGCGTCTGCATATTTTAAATTTCGTGTTGCGCGGATGATTGCGGTATCGTTTTCGGGTAATGCCAAAAGTACTGTTTCAAATTTTGTTGTTTTGGTCGGTTTTACAAAATATTTCAAAAATGCATCGATGTCTTTTGTTTTTGGATTGGTGAACTGCAACGCATCGATAACTCGGATTTGATCATCCTTAATTTTTCCTGCAATAACAGTCAAAATTGCCTTTCGGCGCATATTTTTATTGAGATCAACTTTACGAATTTTTTCATTAGTGGGTCCAAAGGTGACACCTCCTCCCTTCCAAATAGGGGACCGAATTGATCCGTGGCGCGCACGTCCTGTTCCCTTCTGTCTCCACGGCTTTTTACCACCACCCGATACATCACCGCGATCTTTTGTATGCGCCCAGGGAAAATAATTGTTCAGTTGCTGAGCACGCACTGCCTGGTGCACTAATGCATCATTTTTTTTCAACTCAGAAAACACTTCAGGAACATCAATTTCCTGAACCTTCTTTCCTTCTTTGTTAAATACTGGCAGTTTCATTAGGTATATAAATACTGATTACGCATGAATTTTTTGCGCTCGTCTCACTCGCCCACTATTGGTAAGTGCCGCTTCTCGAATTTCAACCACTGTTCCTTTGTTTCCTGGAATTGCACCCCATACATATAGCAAATTCTTTACCGCATCAACTTGCACAACGCGCATATTTCGAATGGTTGTTCGCTCCTGACCCATATGTCCGGGAAGCTTTGTTCCTTTCAACACACGCGGCGGCGACATGGCGCCAATTGATCCAGGTGCACGAACGCGATCTTTTTGTCCATGAGTGGTGTGCGCGGTTTTAAATCCATGGCGCTTCACTACCCCCTGAAACCCACGTCCTTTATTTAATGCGGTTGCATTCACTTTTTCTCCTACCTCAAATGAGTCAGCAGATATTTTATCTCCTACCTTCACATCAGCTTCATTGTCAAGTCGAAATTCCTTAATAAGCGCAAAGTTTCCAAGCCGTTTTACTTGACCAAAAACTGGCTTGGAAACTCTGGTTTTTTTACCAAATCCGAGCTGCACCGCAGTATACCCGTCCTTTTCTTTTGTTTTTATATTAGTAACAACGCAGGGACCCGCCTCCAAGACGGTTACTGAATAGACGCGCGCATTTTTTTGATCTCCCGAAAGATTTCCAAAAATTTGCGTCATGCCAATTTTTTTTGCAAGCAACACTTTTTTCATCTGTAGCGAATTCTGTCACTAAAATTTTGTTTATTTTTTATTACTTTTTTAATTCTCTTTTATATACCCTTGCGATATGTGCGCTGAATCCGGGCGCGACAATGAGCACGAAATGGTGCTTATTATCGCGCCCGAGATACGGCTACTAGAATGTTTTAATCTCTATTTCGATACCGGATGGCAGATCGAGTGATGAAAAAATTTCAAGAACTCGTTGAGTGGGATTTACCACATCAATCAAACGCTTATGCATCCGGATTTCAAACTGTTCCCGGCTATCATTGTACACATGCGTTGCACGGTTGACGGTATAACGCTTAATCTCAGTTGGCAACGGAATCGGTCCTTTTATCTGAACCTCTTCTTTTGCCAATAGGTCAATTAACTGCTTGGCGTATTTATCGACCAACCGATGATCATATGACTTTAACCTGATCCTAAGCTTGCTTTGTGTTTTTGTTTGTGCCATAAACCGGGACTATATGCAATCACTATTTAATAATCTTTGTTACTACTCCTGCCCCCACTGTTCGTCCACCTTCGCGGATTGCAAATCGCAATCCCTCTTCCATGGCAATAGGTGCAATCAATTTTACATTGAAGGTTGCATTATCTCCCGGCATAACTGCCTCAATGCCTGCTGGCAAGGTGACATCTCCGGTCACATCAGTGGTGCGAAGATAAAACTGCGGCTTGTATCCGGTATGGAACGGAGTGTGTCGTCCACCTTCCTCTGGAGCCAAGACATATACCTCTGCATCAAATTCGGTATGCGGAGTGATAGATCCCGGTTTTGCAATAACCTGTCCGCGCTCAACATCTTCCTTTTTAATACCGCGCAAAAGCAATCCGACGTTGTCACCTGAGTGACCTTCGTCAAGCTGCTTGCGAAACATTTCTACTCCAGTGACTGTTGTTTTCATAGAGGCCTTTAATCCAACAATTTCAATTTCTTCGCCTACCTTTACCATTCCGCGTGCGATGCGTCCGGTTACAACGGTTCCGCGTCCTTCAATTGAGAACACGTCCTCAACCGGCATCAAAAACGACTTATCGTTTTCACGAACTGGCTCTGGAATATAGTCGTCTAATGCTTGAACTAAATCAACAATTGGTTTTGCCCATTCATCATCAGCTGATGTTGCATCCAACGCCTTCAATCCTGATCCACGAATAACTGGGATTTCATCTCCCGGATATCCTTGTTTTTTGAGTTCATTGCGAACATCCTCTTCAACCAAATCAATAAGCTCAGCATCCGATAC
>LCBW01000016.1 GCA_000997465.1 Parcubacteria group bacterium GW2011_GWC1_41_7 | reverse complement strand
GACGAGTCTGCTTTTCAGATGCTGAAATAAATGAATGCATCTCGTTAGTTTCTTCGTGATGATGTAATTTTTCTGAAAGTAAAATCAAAAAAGCAAGCAAGCTTTCTCCTTTTTCTGAAATGTTATGCGTGCGTGCAAAATCTTTCGTAACGGTTTTTTCACGCTTCACTCCAACTTTTCCTAAATGTTGACGCGCTTTTGTCGAGAGCGAAAGAATAAACACATGTTTTTTTGCCTTCGGCGTAATGCCATCCATCGCCCTATTTTGAATTTGACGAATACGCTCACGAGTTACCCCATAATCATCTCCAATTTCTTGCAAGGTTTCTTTTGGCGCATGCAAACCAAAACGCCGGCGAACGACGTCTTTATCGATATCCTGAAGCCCCAAAAGAAGGTCTTCTAATGTTTCATATAACTTTGCTTCCATAATATTTCCCCTATATGTAGGGGCTTAAAAAGATAATGATATTATACCCTAAAATCAAAAAACGCGCAAGCCCTTGGGGATACTCCTGAAACCTTTAAAAGTGGCCCTTTTTTAATTTCTCTTGAATCTCTAAAATATGGCGCTCCTTTCGGACAGAAAAATCAAGATCCCTCAGTGTTTTTTTAATAAGCGCCGCAGAATACTCTCCTCCCAAAAAATGCGGAACAATAACGTAATCTGCTCCCATGCGGTACAGTTGCAACGCATCCTCTGCTGACATTGCCGTTGCAATTACTGGAACATGATATGATTTTGCCTGTGCAATCAGGAAGGCATTTTCCTCCTCATGAGGAATTGTTGAAATAATAAGTTTTGCTCCCGATATATGGACCCGATCAAGCATATCTGCATCAATAATATCCCCTACGATAAAGTGAAACCTTTCTTCCTTAAGCACCGAAGCAAGTTCCGGATTGAATTCAACAACCAGTAAATTCTCGCCCTTAAGCTCTTGCGCCAAGATATATCCGATACGATGAAATCCCACCAAAATAATGTGATCTTCGCACGCCCCCTCTCCTTGTATATCGTGATTGTTTTTTTTGCGTATGGCAATTTTTTGTAAAATTTTTTTAAACCGTTCATAAATCTGGCTATTATATGAAATAAAATACGTAGAGATAAAAAATGTAATCATTCCCACGAGCCCAAGCGTTGCAACTTCCCGGGTACCCACATACTCAAGCCGCGATGCAGTCAGCATCATCACAAGAGAAAATTCGCTTATTTGAGCTGTCATCAATCCTGTTTCAAAGGCAACGCGATTATGATACCCCATCACATTTAAAATGAAAAATGCAATTAGCGGATTTGCAATCAAAATAAACAATGATAGCGCAATTGCGGGAACAACGACTTGACTTGAAAATGAAATACTTGATCCTAAACTGATAAAGAAAAATACTAAGAACAAATCCTTTAAGGGTTTGAGGCGCCTTGAAATCTCAAGGACCTGCGGAGTTGCCGCCAAACTCATACCGGCTAAAATTGCTGGAATTTCCACTCCTAACCCAAATGCTTTTGCCGTAAAAATAAATATGAAAATCCAAGCTAAACTTAAAAAGAATAATGCCTCTGAATCCTGTTTAAACGTATTAAAAAGGTGAGGCGAAAAAAAATATCCTGCGA
Source organism: Parcubacteria group bacterium GW2011_GWC1_41_7 (assembly GCA_000997465.1). GTDB lineage: Bacteria > Patescibacteriota > Minisyncoccia > UBA6257 > HR35 > LCBW01. The sequence continues at coordinate 15,997 of LCBW01000016.1, read as the reverse complement.
TAAAAAGCGCCGCAAATACCAAAATTGCAGATGCAAACATATAAAAATTGCTCGCTCCCATAAAAATCAAAATAGATACTGCAATAACATCTTGCACTAGCAGCATTCCAAGCGCAAGTCTTCCATAGAGGGACTCAAGGTCATGTTTGTCGGAAAGCAATTTTACAATTACCACTGTTGAACAAAAAGACATTGCAAGCGCCATCAAAAATGACGAAAGCGCTGAAAACCCAAGAGCGTGCGCAATAAAAAATCCCGCAATAGTTGTAAAGATAACTTGCGAAATTCCAAGCATAAGAGATTCCTTCCCTACTTTGCGCACCTTTTCCAAATTCAATTCTGTTCCAATAAGAAAAAGAAGCAAACTGATACCAAAGAGTGATGTGTCCTCTATGAGAGAGTGCGGAACGCTATTTCCTAAATAAACGCTTGCAAAAAATCCTAACACAATAAATCCTAAAATAGCTGGTTGTTTAAAAAGATGCGCAATCACGCTAAGTGCCGCAGCGGCAATTGCGCTCAAGCCCATAAATTCCAAAAATGATACCATTGCAATTATTGTACAAGAAAGCCTTAATTTGTTAGAATAAAAATGAGTATATATACCCTCGTAGTTCAATGGAAGAACAAGAGACTCCTAAGCTCTAGATAAAGGTTCGATTCCTTTCGAGGGTACAATTGATTATTCTTTTTCAAGAATTTTCGGGGTTTTTAGCCAATCGCCTTCTCGATGCGGAAATGCTTTTAATATCTGATCCCGTACTTCGTGTGGGCATTGCCGTGCTTCGTCTTCCCGAAGTAGAAGTTTTTGCAATACACCACTTCGTATTGGCTCATACTTTTCAAGGTCAAGCTTATTTATTTCATCAACATATCCTAAGATACTGTTTAAATCATCCATTAATTTTTCCAATTCTTCATCACTCAAACCCACTCGCGCTAAGTTTGCTAAATGTCTGAGTTGTTTTTTATCTAACATAATAGAATAAATCAAATATCAAAAACTAAAAGCCAAAATAGAGATTCAATATAAAAAAGTATAAGACAAGATAGTAAATTTTCATTATGCCTCCAAAATTTTAAGAAATTGTTTTTTATCAATAATGGCAATGCCTAGATTTTGGGCCTTTTGCAATTTTGATCCAGGGTCTGCCCCTGCTACCACATAACTCAGGTTTTTCGATACTGACTCAACAACATGCCCCCCTGCGCTTCGCACCATTTCCTTTGCGTGTTCCCGCGATAATCCCTCGAGTTCTCCGGTAAAACAAAACGTCTTTCCTTGTAACCGCATATGTGTTTGTTTCTTCTCTGTCCCAATGGTTACTCCCGCTTTTGTCAGTTTATGTAATAATTCTTTATTATTTTTTTGCAAAAACCAATCCATAATACTTTCAATAATTTTTTCACCAAATCCAGCAACCTCTTCAAGGGTTTCCTTTTTGAGCAAGCGTCCTCTCTCATATATATCATCTGGAGTATGCATGGCTCCGAGTTGCGCAAGCATGTCCGCAAGTACCCGCGCATTTTCTTCTCCAATATGGAGTATCCCAAGCGCATACAAAAATTTATCAAGTACAATATGTTTTTTTTGCCTTATTTCTTCAATGATATTGTGAGCTGATTTTTCCCCAAAGCGCTCAAGTACCGAAATATCGCCTTCCTGCAGTAAAAAGATATCGGCCGCGTCAACAATAAGCCCTTCGTCTAAAAATCGATTGATAATTTTTACCCCCAATCCTTCGATATTAAACGCACCCTTTGATACGAAATGCCGTAATTGTCTTTGATGTTGTGCTCCGCATAATTTATTGGTGCAACGCAGATAGACCCCTTCTTGCACAACAGGAGAATGATCAACCGGACATATCTTGGGAACTAAAATGGTTTTTTCCTTTCCACTGCGCAAATCTTTCAGTACTGCATCAATTTTAGGGATTACATCTCCTGCGCGCGAAACTATCACCGTATCTCCCGCTTTAAGTCCTAGCCGTCCAATCTCATCAAAATTATGAAGTGTTGCGTGAGTAATGGTTACTCCAGAGAGTTCAACGGGCGCAAGCACCGCAACGGGTGTTAAAATTCCTGTTCTGCCTACTTGTATTTTTACCTCCTGCACACGCGTTGTTGCGGTTTTAGGGGAAAACTTATATGCAATTGCTCCGCGCGGTGCTTTTCCAACCACCCCCGCTATGCGAAAAAACACATTATCATCAATAAATACAACAACTCCATCAATATCATACGGAAGCGTCTTTCTTTGTTTTTCCCATATACCTTGAAATGTTTCCACATCTTCAAGGGTCTTACATATTTTTCCGTTTGAATTCGTTTTAAATCCAAAGCGCGATAAGGCCTTAAACTCATCGCTATGTTTTTTATAAAAATTTTGCGGAGATGCAATCCCCCACGTAAAAAAATCTATTTTGCGCGCCGCGGTTATTTTTGGGTCAAGCTGTCGAATAGACCCTGCGACCAAGTTTCTTGGGTTTGCATACTCTTTCTCACCTCCTTTCTTCTGTTGCGCATTAATGCGCTTAAATTCTTCATGTGTTAAAAATGCTTCCCCGCGCACCACTAATTTTTCAGGTGCGTCGCCACGCAATTTCAAAGGAACCGCATCAATGGTTTTTATGTTTTGCGTAATATCTTCTCCAGTCTCCCCATTCCCTCGTGTTGAAGCACGTATAAGTAGTCCTTTCTCATATTCCAATTCAATCGCAAGCCCATCCATTTTCAAATCGCAATAAAAAGAGATATCTTGTTCACTTACCCGTTCTGTTTGTGATTTTAAATATTTAACCACTCGATCTACCCAATTGTGCATATCTTTTTCCGAAAATGCGTCATTGAGCGAGTTCATGCGCGATATATGCCTTACCTTTGAAAATTCTTTCAAAGGTAATCCTCCTACTCGTTGAGTTGGAGAATCAGGCGTCACAAACTCCGGATATGCTTGTTCTAAATCAAACAATTCTTTTTTTAACGAATCAAGAGCCTCCGCATCGAACGTTTCTTTATCTTCTACGTGGTACGCGTATCGGTGCTCGTCTATAAGTTTTTTTAATTTTTCAATGCGCTCTTGCGCAATTTTTTTTTCACTCATCATATGTATTGCCTTGAAATTTGCGTATTCGTTATAAAAATTATAGTTTTGAATGAAAAACTATAATGGCATAGATCAGCGCAAAAACAACAATCGTTCAATATCATTTTTACGTCCGATTGAATCTACCGAGACACTTCCTCCTAAAGGAGATACTTTCACATCCATTTCTATATTCCCCACCGTGCATTGCGTTGCCGTATGAGTTTGTTTGTTTCCTGTATATGAAACACAGCTCATATAGCTTGAATTGTATGGTAATACGTTTTTAAACTGATATATCAATTCCGCTTCCAACCCCCCTTCAGCAGAAGCAATTGCCTGATATGAGTCAGCAATAGAAACGACGCCCTGTGCCTGTTGCATAAATGGCAACAGAAGCGCATACAACATCACGCTTATAAAAATAGTTGTTCCAATGACAATAAGAAAAATCTGTCCCTTTTCCTTTTTTTGTTTTATGGTTGACATGGCTGGTTTGGAAATGATGCTTGAACGGGGGCAACAGAAATATTTAACATAACCGGCATTAATGTTCCTTGCGCCGCATCTTGAATAATAGATAAAGAGATTAACGATGCTGTATCGGTAATTTCTGCCCCCGATTCATCCAACACCGAGCTTATAATTGCCTTTGCATAAAATTCTGCAATGTTTAAAACTGATGCATCGTTGAGCGCTGTTTTGTTTCCTCCAACTGAATATTTCAATTCTCCGCTTTCAAGCGAAAGAGCCGCGTCTTGGCAATTTCTGTCTTTAAATGCTACAGAATGTATACCTACGGTAAAATTGCTTCCATATTTCATCTCGCGCCATATTTTTTCAAGCCCCAAACGCATCATATCAGTTCCTGTATACATCTGTTGCGCGCGCATACTGGACTGCGAAATACGAATATTACTGATTGAGATAATACTGACAATCACCACAAATAAAAACAGTGCAATGCCCATTTCAATAAGCGTGAATCCCCGTGCTTTTAATTTTTGATTAGCCGATAAACGGATAGATTTTTTTTGATGCATATACATTAGTTACTCAAAGGATTCCATTGTGTCATAAGGGTTTTCAATTCTACCTGCTTTCCCATAAATGAAACCTGCGAAGAAGCTTCAATAATTTTTGCCGTTTCAAACGTTGCCGCATCTAATGGACGCAAAATTATTTTTCTTGAAAAAACTTGCGTATCAGCTGATGGCGTGTGCATATAAAATCCTTGAGCGTCTCTGTATAATTTTGACCCATCATCAGAACACGACAAAACAGTTGTGAGCGTGCCGTCAATACACACCGTTGATTGGTTCTCTGTTTGTATCGCAAGCCCTTCCAGCCACCATACATCGTTTGATCCTTGTTTAAAATTTTCATTGCGCTTTGCAAGAACTGCTTCAATGCCCTCTTGAGATAAAAAAGTTGCCATTGTTCGCTCGCGAGCAAATGTCAGTGTCTTCATATAGTTCGTAGATAGAGAAATAAGAACTAAAAATCCAACAGTTAAAAACCCAAGTGCAATTGCGGTTTCAATGAGCGTAAACCCGTTCGGCTTTTTTTTTGAAAAAGTTATAGAGATGCTCTGTATATTTTTCTTCATGCTATCTGCTTAAAATTTGCCCGGCTTTTGTCAAAATAACAGTTGCCGTATCTGTTACCGTTGACGCAAACCCATATCGCGTTACTTTTAATGAAAATGTTATGTTGCTCCAATTTTCCAAAGGATTTGTATCAGCGCTGTAAAACACGATAGGATCTGCAAATGGACTCACAAACACGACAGAAAGCCTTTCTCCTCCCGTCATGCCCAATTCTGTTTTATTCCCCCCCACATCCGTATATTCAATTTTTTCCAATTGCACCGTATCCCATGTTTGCGAAAGCGCATTATCAGTTCCGGTCTGCAATATTAAATTTTTTGAAATAGTGCCGCTTTCAGAGCCGCTTATAGTCATATTAAACAATTCAGGAGTATCTTGCATTATCTTTACGCAGTCAACATTTTCTCCCGAACCGCCAATACTTACTGTTTTGAATATGCCCGTATATGACACAGCTTCCGAAAACACGATCCCGGTTGCGCATACTTTATCTCCGCCAAAGGAAAGCCCGCGAAAAGACAATTCCTGGGATCGTCTTAAATTATTCACAAACGCAATGCGCGTATTTTGAAATAAAAGCGCTGAATTATTTGGGTTGACCACGCTAAATGAAATCGCAGAGAGTATTCCCATAAGAAGAATAACAACCGTAACCTCAATAAGTGAAAATCCGCGCGATTTCTTCTTCATAAAAAGATTATAACGTTGCGCGCATATAAAATGAAATAATCTGTGCTCCGTATATGCACGTAAGAAATGTTCCTACGAATAAAAATGGCACATAAGGAATTTCTTTTTTCATTTTCCGATATTTAAAAAGTAAATATATACCCGCTATCCCCCCAAGTAGTATCGCAAGCATGAATGAAAGAACTGCGTCCGCTGGGTGCAAGAATAACCCAATCATAAACGCACCAGAGCTTGAAAAAAAATACTGCAGTGACCCTGAAAATACCAATTGTTTTAAAGAAGGAAATGCAAGATGGAATATCAGCCATCCTAAAAATGCTGCGTATACTATGCGCTCGTCAATATAGGTGGTTTTTAGATCTAAAAGCGCAACGATAAAAAAACAGCTGAAAAAAAAGAGCAGGTATAAAAACTCAACCCATCCGCCGCCTGCGCCAAATACTGCGCGTGCAATACCAAGCGTCATAATACCGGTTATTATTTCAGAAACTGGGTATTGGAATGAGATATTTTTTTTACAAAACGCGCATTTTCCGGCCTGTAATAAAAAACTTAACACCGGAATAAGCTCCCGCGAAGATAGTGTATGCCCACAATGCGTACATTTTGAGCGGGAATACACAAAATCTTCCTCTTTTTCGATGCGATAGGCAATATTATTTAAAAGTGATCCTAAAAATAATCCTCCAATAAAAAATAACATATTACTATTGATTATATCAAACAGGGGGCTTTATGCCCCCTGTTTTTGTATGATTTTCCTAGAAATTGCAACGAAACCTACAAATTACTGAAGCGAACAAAACTTATTTGCAGCAGTGCAGTTTGTTCCAAATGATGTTGTATCCAATTTAGTTCCTGTTTTATAGCATTCAAATCCCGTTGGCATTGCAGTCATGGCTTCTTTATAAAGAGCCGGTGCTTTTGTTGAAGTTTGCTCCAACGTTGATTGAACTATGTAATGGCTTGCGGGAACACCTACTGCAGGAGTAACACCTGTGGTTACACAAGAGAAATAATCATACGCATTTCCTCCTGGATCTGTTGGTAATTTGTCAACGATTCCAGCGCCCGTTATATCAGTTACCAGCTCAGTCCATGAATCAACTGTTGATGGCGGAAATACACCTTTTGCCTGCAAATATTGCACAGCATAATTATGTATGAGATTAATATCTGCAAGACGCTTTGAATCGCGCGCAACAACTCCCTGCGACCCCACATTTCGCAGAACAATTCCTGCTAAAATTCCAATAATCAAAAGAACGACTGCCATTTCGATGAGGGTAAACCCTCTTTTTCTATTCATATGTGAATGATTTATATAAAAATCAATTCGACTTATTAAGGTTAATTTCACTGTTTATTATAACGTTTTTTTGCCCTTTATTACCCTATATGTGGATACAAAACTCTAAAATGCTTGGACTGCTTTTGTTAGATTTAAAATCGGAATTAAAAGCGATGCTTCTAAAAGCCCTAAAACCACTGCCATTGCAATAATTAAAAATGGCTGAATGACCTCTGAAATAGTTTGAGTTCTTACCTCTAAATTTTCAGCATAATATGTTGAGGTGCGAAAAAGAATGTCTCCCACTAAGCCAATTTTTTCACCCGTTGCAACGGACTGAAGAACTAGGGGAGGAAAAAGGTTTCCAAAATCAGATAGCACCACGGAAATCGGCTTTCCTTTTCGCGCTTCTTCAGCTGATCGCTTCAGCGCATCTTCATATATTTGATTATCAATACTGGAACCTGATATTTCAAGCGCGTCTGGAATAGTAATTCCACCCTTTATCAAAAAACTGAATGATTCTAAGAATCGCAATACGTAAATATTTTTTAAAATCTCTCCAAAAACCGGCAACCGGTAGACATTTTGAAAGAGATACGCTTTTCCTTCGGGAGTTTTTATATACTCAAATACATAATACACAAAAAGTACGAGCGCAGGAACAATAAACATCCAATAATGTATCATCCCCGTTGATACTGAATCAAAAAATCGAGTGAGGGGCGGCATAGGAAGATTATTTTCTTTGAAAATTTGGGTAACCCTTGGCACAACGGTCGTAAAAAGCACAATCATCACCCCAATAAGAAGAATGGCTACCATCACCGGATAAATCATTGCTTGTACCACGCGCCCCATAAATCGATCTTGATTTTCCAAATGCGTTGCCAAATAACTCAAAACCTCATCTAAATTTCCGGAAATTTCACCCACCTCAACCATTTTTGTAAAATACGGAGAAAAAATACTTGGATGTTTCAAGAGTGCACGCGAGAAAGACAATCCCCCTAAAAGATCTTTTCTTACCTCTTTCAACACCGTACGCAATTGTTGATCTTGCGTTGATAATTGCAGAGTTTCAATCGCATCATCTAAGGGAATACGCGATCTGATTAAAAAATAGAGTTCGCGGGTAAAAACGGCTAAATGTTTAATTGAAACCCGCGCGCCCAATTTTAGAACAATTCCCTTTCCCTCTTCGGAAATATACGTCACTAAAAGAGATTGTCCCTGCAAAGAGGAAAGCGCTATTTCCTTGCTCGGAGCGTCAATGCTTCCGCTTTTAAACACTCCCTCTTTATCAAATGCGCGAAAGGAAAACTGCATACTGTTACATTGCGTTTCGCAATCTATCTAAGCTTAATGCAAACGACATCGCTGTTTCCTCGCTGATTTCTCCTAAATTAACCATTGTTGCAAGTGACCTTTCAAGGGTAATCATTCCTTTTTCAAGACCCGTTTCTATTGCCAAATCTAATTGATACACTTTATTTTCACGAATAAGATTTTTTACTGCCTGATCGGCAATAAGTACTTCACACGCTGGGATGCGCCCTCCTTTCACTTGCGGGACTAAGCGCTGCGAAACGACGCCTATTAAAGTTGCCGCAAGCTGAAATCGGGCTTGATTTTTTTTATTTTCAGGCAAAATATCTAAAATACGATCAACGGTTTGCGACGCAGAGTTAGTGTGCATAGTTCCTAAAACCAAATGTCCGGTTTCTGCGGCGGTGAGAGCAATACTAATGGATTCTGAATCACGGAGCTCTCCAATCATAATGACATCGGGATCTTCACGAAGTGCCGCAACGAGCGCCCTTTCCCAAGATGGCGCATCAATGGGAATTTCACGTTGCGAAATAATTGATTTGTCAGCTGAAAATAGATATTCAATCGGCTCTTCAACGGTAATAATATGAGACGCTCTATTATGGTTTATTTCGTCAATGAGTGCGGCAAGGGTTGTGGTTTTCCCAGTCCCCGCAGGTCCTGTAATAAGGATTAACCCCTGTCTTTTTTCAATAAATTGGTGCAAAATAGGTGGTAAATTGAGCTCCTCGATAGTTCTAATTTCACTTTGAATTGCCCGAAATGAACCGGAAAGTCCGTGATGCTGATAATAAATGTTTGCGCGAAACCGAAGATGCTCGTCAATATTAAACGCCAAATCAACATCCCGCACAACATCAAGTTTTTCTTCCTTGTCCGCGGTTAAAATTGAACGCAAAATTTTTTCTGTGTCTTTTGGACTTAAAATTTGCTCTTGCGTCAAAGACACCAGATCTCCTTCAATGCGAATGCTCGGAAATCGAAGCGGCACAATGTGTAAATCAGACCCTCCTTTTTCAGCTGTCAAAAGCAATAATCTTTTTAGTTGTTCGTCCATGATGTTTATGTATCACAAAATGTATATTTAATATTACTTCTTTATTTTAGACCCTTTTACCCGTACACACCCTCTTAAAAGATTCATCGCTTCGTGTTTTTAAAAAGACGGTACGCTATTTTTATTATTTTTTTATGTTATTTTAATCACTTCTTCAGCTAAGGTCATTCCGGAAAGCGCTTTTAATATCCCGTCTTGACGAAGTGTTACAAATCCCTTTCCCTTTATGACCTTCAAAATTTCGTCCTCATTTTTTTCCTGTTCAATCATCAATTTGATATCCTCGTCCATATACATAATTTCAAATAGTCCAACCCGCCCAATAAACCCCTTCCCGTTGCACTGATCGCATCCTACGGGCTGAAATATAGTATAGGGTTTTTTAAATGAAATTGATTCTTGTACATTTTCGGGTAATTCGGACAATTCCCGATCAATTATTTTTTCTATATCAGTTGGGGCTGTTATGCTTTTTTTGCAACTGCATAATTGCCTGACAAGTCGTTGCGTTACTATAAAATGCAGCGTTGGAGGTAATAAGTAACGCTCAACCCCAATGTTTAAAAGCCGTGTGATTGAGCTTACTGCGGTGTTGGTGTGCAGCGTTGAAAATACTAAATGCCCTGTTAAGGCAGAGTGAATTGCCAAATGCGCTGTTTCTTCATCTCGAATCTCGCCCACAAGCATCACATCCGGATCTTGACGTAATATTTCCCGAAGACCTGACGCAAATGTATAGCTGATTTCAGGCATTACCTGTGATTGATTAATCCCCTCAACTCGATACTCAACTGGATCTTCTAAGCTCACTACATTGATATTTTCACGATTTACCTGTCGTAAAAAAGAATACAGCGTCGTTGTTTTTCCAGATCCCGTTGGTCCTGTCAACAGAATAAGTCCATATGATTTTTTTAGTTTTTCTTTAATAGTTTCCAAATGAAAAGAGCTAATGCCAATTTCATCTAAGGTTTTCAATCCCACTAAAGGATCTAAAATACGAATAGAAACTTTTTCTCCGCTTATCGTAGGCAGTACCCCAACACGCAAATCGATTTCCCTTCCCTCAATGATAACCCGGATGCGCCCGTCTTGTGGAATACGCGTTTCATCAAGTTTCATTTTGGCAAGAACTTTGATGCGATTGAGTACTTGTGAATGTACTTCCTTTGGAAGCAGTGCGATTGTTTGCAAATCCCCTTGAATACGAAAGCGAATGCGCGTTTTATCAAGAAGCGATTCAAGGTGAATATCAGACGCCTGCAATGTCACTGCCTCTTTGGTAATCATCTCGACAAGCTTGATAACACTTGCATCTTGCGGAGATGAAGTTTCTAAAAATACATTTTCTTTTACTTTTGCAATTGGATTGCGAAGCTTAAATTCTTCAATAAATTTTTGGATTTCCTTGTCAAATTCATAATAAAAACGAAGCGCGTAAAAAAAATCTCCTATGGTTATTACATACACCTTGATGTCAATTTTGAGCGAGCTGCGTAAGATATTTAAAAATTCATCCAGCTTTGAGTCATCCGGATTTACTGCTCCAACCGATACCGATTCGCCATCTTTTTGAAATACAATAACCTTGTGCAACCTAGCAGAATTTTCAGGGATAAGTTGAATAATGTCATACGGAATACGTTGTCCCCTTGGAACCGATGCACGTGGCATCAAAAATATTTTTTCCTTTACGCGCGCAAGCACGTCATTGGGTACTTTCCCTTCGCGATACAAAAATTCTTCCAATGGAACATTATTTGCCTGAGCAGTATGGTACCAATCATCAATAGCTGGATAATTCTTTTTAAGCTGAGCGTACAATCGTTGATCAAGTTCCATTTTCTATTCAAAAAGATTTGACTTTCCCACTTCACTTGGCGATACATCCGGAATAACAACCTCCTGAACTGGAGGAACCACTTGCTGCAATGCTTCCGCTTCTTTTACAATCGGATAATTTTGAAAATACTCAACTTGCTGCTGTAATCCTTGTACCTCCGGAGATGCGGGAATTTTTTTGCGAAAAACTCCAAATTGCACAAATAAAATCCGTACCGCGCCGATGCAGATGATGATGCTTATAAAAATAACAAGAAACGATGAAATTTTAATTTTTTTGAATATCGGAAGTTGCATGTTGCGGAAGAATATAAATTGGATTCAAGTAGTATGTTGAAATGATAAATGACCCCGTTACAATGTCCTCACCTGATAGCGTCACGCTTTTTATCGCAAAAACCCTGCTATGGTTTTCTATATCCTTCATCAGGCCCATCATTTGGTTATATGATCCTCGCACTGAAAATGAAATGCTTTTTTCTGAAATAGGAGATTGACCTGTTCCGCTCACTGCAATTTTCCCCTTATCCTCAAAGGCTATTCCGGTACTTGGAAATCCATTTTTTTTCAGCACACTTGAAATAATAGCAACAGCCTCATATTCCTTAAACGAGCTAGGGAGATATTGATCCATAAAAAACTCGGATTCGTCTTGCGCGAGTCTTTGAAAATCTTGGCGAGATTCAATAACTTTTGCAAGATCTTCAAGTTTGTTTATTTGATTTGTTTTTTCTTGCTGTTGCCTGTATGCATCGGATGCGGCAATAACCTTTACATATGCGGGACGAACAGAATTTCCAAACGAAAGAAAAACCTCAACAATAAGAAAAAGAATGAAAAGATTAATAATAAATCTCATGTCTTAAAATGTGCCGGTCATTTCAATGCCGACTCCCTTTTCTCCTATGCTATATTTCATCTGTAAATTTTTTATCTGACCAAAATCATTCAAATATTTTGATAATTTCAAAAATGCATCCACTGATGAAACAGACCCCGTCAGAGACACTATCCCGGTTTCACTGTTGTATGAAAATTGAGAAACTTTCAGAAAATGCGGCAATACCTGTGAAAACGATTGAATGCGCGACTCTACCGATTTTTTATTCGTAATCAATTCTTTCAGTGCAATAAAATGAATCAAGCTTTTATAGGGCCTGTTTGTTAAAGACGCAGAAATACTCGCGAGCTTTTGATCTTGGGCGTTTTGTGCTTCAGTCGTTTTTCTTTCAAGATACTGCGCATACGCAGAAAGCCCGGCACCTATTCCAAAAAGTACAAGCAGTATGACAATTAAAGAACTTACTAATTTTTTTGGTATCGCATCCAAAAAATTCCTCATAAATATAAAATTACCGTCTTATCTTTATTTTACTCCAAAAACTTCAAACACACACCGGCCGCATTTGTGAATATCGGTCCTCGCGCATATATTGATGATTCTTTTTCAACCCCCTGAAAATTAATAAACGGGTTGAGGATATCAACGCCTGTTTGCTGTAAGTGTTTTTTCAATGATTCAATAAACCCTGGGATGTTTGTTACTCCTCCGCTTATCCACACTTGATCTGCCTGCAACCCAAATCTGTCTTTTAAATTTTTCATTTCCTCTTGTAGCTCTTGTGAAAGGATGAGCGTATACGATTGCATAATCTCCTTAAGCTGCACTTTTTCTTCCTCTACATACAAGCCCTTTTCCATAAGAATCTCTTCCGCCTTATCCCAGGAAAGACCTACTAATTTTGCAATATTAGACACCACTGAATAAAATTCAAACCGCAATCGCTTCCCAAACACAATTTTTCCGTCATCAAGAACCGAAAGGAGCGAATATCCTGTTCCCAAATCAATGACTAGCTGTTTTCCTCCTGTATGCGTAAAAAACGGCTCTATATTCAGTAGCTCAGGATGCGCTCCTTTGTAGGTCAATTTTGCGTATGCTGCCGCATGTTCTAATTTTCGAATCAACGGAATAGGAACTCCCAAAAGAAATACGAGCCACCTTTTTTGATCTTCCTTGAAAGGGTTTTGATACGGAAAAACTCGATATTGTAACTGCACTTCGTTGAGCCCTACAGGAATATATTTTTTTGCTTCAAGCTCAATAGCTCCTTTTAATGCTTTTTGCGGAATAAATGGAATTGAAAAAAATGATGAAAACAAAAAAGGCGTGGGAATAGAAAACATGACCTGCTTTGTTTTTAATTCTTTTGTTCCCTCTAAAAGCAGTTTCCCTAAATTTTCCTCAAAGAGCTGGGCGGTTTCAATGTTCCCGCTCATATTGCCTGCTCCAAAAATTGAGACAATGCTATAATTAAGCAATTGGACTCCTTTTTTGTTTTTTTCCAGTTCAATAATTTTGATATGCTTTGACCCAAGGTCAATACCGAGTATTCTTTTTTTAAAAAAGGAAAACATTAAATTTATTATAGCACCTTGTGTCATCATCGCTTCCTGTATGAATAAAACGGCACGGCTTTTCCAAAACATCCTTGCTCCGCGTTTTTGCCAACAGTGCTTTTCTCTCTTACAAGACACCTACCTGTGCGCATCGTGCGCAGTGCAGTTGCGCATTCAACTTACTATGCAGTGCATGATATGCGGAAGAAGAAAAGTACCTACTGCGCCAATTGAAAAAACCTGCTGCAGTAGCATTGCAAAAACTTTATTTTCGTTTGGCTCATATGAAACGCCCATCCTTTCGCAACTTATCAAACAAGCAAAAATACAAAAGCATACTGATATATACGCAAGCTTCGCATCATTTTTTGCGCATGAGCTTGAGCCGTATGCTCCCCAACTGCAACACTACACCCTTGTTCCTATTCCATCATTCCCCCGCGTCGAAAAAATACGTGGGTTTAATCACGCACAACTTTTTGCGCACCATCTACGCCGTCTTATGAACCTCCCACTTATTGAACCAATGGTAAAATTAAAAGATACCGCTCCGCAACATACGCTGGGTGCTTTAGATCGATTTTCTTTTATCAAAGGAGCATTTGGAATAAAACAAAACAGCGCCGTGCCACCTTTTATTTTGCTTGTTGATGATGTTAAAACAACTGGCGCAACGCTTCGTGAAGCATCGCGCGTTTTAAAAATTGCTGGAGCAAAACATATCTGCGCAATCACCATCGCATCATAATACACATCATACGTTCATATATGAAACCCTATCAGCTTATTGCAAATTGGAAAATGAATCCGCAAGATGAAACTGCCACCCTCGAACTTGCGCAAGGCCTCTATGCCCTTGAAAAAAATATCTGGGTTGCGCCCCCTGCTATTTTTCTTGCACATCTTTTTAAAAAAATTCCTGGGATGATATTGGGCGCACAAAACATGAGCGCGCAACCTGCCGGCCCTTTCACCGGAGAATTGTCTGGCGCAATGATTAAAAATTCTGGTGGATCATTTGTTATTTTGGGGCATTCTGAGCGAAAACAATTTGGGGAAACTGACAGCACTGTTTGTGAAAAAATACAGCAAGCACTATCCCTTGATATCACTCCTATTGTGTGTATGGGAGAAAAAGAATATATGAAAGATACCAATGAACTTCAGTGGGAATGGGACAAACAAATTTCCACACTATTTTCAGATATCTCTCCTCGAGCCAAGCTATATGCCGTATATGAGCCGGCGTGGGCAATCAGTACCACAGAAGGAACCCTCGGTAGCGCCCCTGTACAACACATCCAAAGATTCCATAGTTGGTTTCGGGAGCGGTTCTCATATCCCCTGCTATATGGCGGATCTATAAACAGCGAATCTCTTCCTTCTTTTCAATTCCTGCCCCTTGATGGATTTCTTATTGGGTCCGCATCACTCCAGCTTGCACAAATGCAAAAAATTGTTACAATAATAAAAGATTTTTAGCCATGAATCGCAGCACTGTGTATTTTTTCATGGGAATTGTCGTTGCATTGGGACTTGGCGCGCTTGCCTTTGATTTGCCCCTGCAAAGCCCTCCTTCTGGCGGAGGAGCACTTTATATCCAAGATAACACTCTTCGTTCTCAAAAGCCGCTTCAAATTTTTGGGAAGTTAACAGTTGGATCTTCCACCTATCGCACAGGGATTGAACTGTATGATTCCTCAGACGGATCTATGCATTGCCTACGAATACTCAACGATCAAGTTACTGCCTCCGCTGGTGTGTGTCCATAACCACAAACGCATCGTATGCAAAAAAAACACGTTTTAAAACTTGGACTTCCGAAAGGAAGCTTGCAGAATAATACCTTTGATATTTTTAAAAAGGCGGGATTTACTATTTCCGCAGAAGAACGTTCGTACTTTCCCTATATTGATGATGAAGAAATCGAGTGCATTCTCATTCGCGCGCAAGAGATTGCGCGTTTTGTCGAAGATGGCACGATTGACGTGGGAGTGACCGGAAAGGATTGGATTATGGAATCAAAAGCGCATGTTGCAGAAATTGCAGAACTTATCTACGCGAAAAAAGGCATGCGTCCGGTCAAGCTCGTACTTGCAGTTCCTAAAGATTCAAAAATAAAAACTGCACGCGATCTTGAGGGAAAGCGCATTGCAACTGAGTTTGTAAACATCACCAAAGACTACTTAAAAAAATATGGGGTCAGCGCTGATGTTGAATTTTCTTGGGGAGCGACTGAGGTAAAGGTTCCAAAACTGGTTGACGCTATTATTGAACTGACGGAAACCGGACAGTCGCTTGAAGCAAACAACCTTAAAATTATTGATGTTGTTATGGAATCAACTCCGCGTATTATTGCTAACAAACAAAGCTTAAGTGACGAATGGAAGAAGCAAAAAATTGACCATATGGTCACTCTCTTGGAAGGCGCGCTTGCGGCGGAGGGAAAGGTTGGACTGAAGATGAATGTCTCAGTTGAAAAACTTAAAGAAATTGTTGGGATCCTCCCTGCTCTTCGCAAACCAACTGTTTCCATGCTAAATGAAAAAGGATGGGTTGCAGTTGAAGTGATTGTTAATGAGGTACAAGCACGAAAAATTATTCCCTGGCTTAAAAAAATGGGCGCTGAGGGAATTGTTGAATATCCGCTTAATAAAGTTATCCTTTAATTCTCTATGCGCATTGAG
>LCBW01000015.1 GCA_000997465.1 Parcubacteria group bacterium GW2011_GWC1_41_7 | reverse complement strand
CCCTTAGGAGTAAACTCAACTGCTTTTTTAATAATTACCTTCATTTCGCTTTTTCCCAAATTCGCTAATTTGTTTTTGTATCCGCTGTTTTTAATTACCTTCTCCAGCTTTGGTGCCAAATCACCAATCAGAATTATTCCCTGAGGGACCTAGATATGAAGATATTGGGGTTTATAGTTGCAATAATATTGATCATGACTTTTCCGATGCTTACCTCATATACCCAATAGTTTCCATATATGCGTCGCGCAGGACGACCAAAAAAATTCGCAATCGTTTTTGCTTTTGTAGGGGATTCGACAATAACAAGCGCAGTTTTGACCGGATCTAAAAATTCGCGCGCGCGTCCTTCCATCATATCTTTCACAATAGAGCGATCTCGATCAATGCGAGAAAAAAGATCGGGAATATCCATGTCAGCGCTGTTTTGAAGATCTAAGCGGTATCCCATAATTTTTAATTTGACAAAATAAGGGAAAATCCTTGTGTCAATCCGAGCGAAAATAAACGCGACGTGCGACCGGATGCCTGCAGATACCCTCGGGGGTCAGCAACAAGCAAGTACAAATTTTCCAGGGCAGGGTTACGCGGATCTTGTTCACTGGTAAGATCAAGATCATGCTTTTCTCTTATGGATGCAAGAAGTTTTTTATTTTCCAAAATTTTTTCCAATTTTTTTTTAATAAGAGAAACGCGCTCTCGTGTTTGAGTATTTTCCAGAACTTGCTCCTCGCGTAGAAATGAAATACGTTTCAAATAAGATAATTCTTTTAAAAGATCGGGATCATCACCTTGCAAGAAGTCGCGCAAAAAGAGCATGAGCATAAAAAGCATTTTAGGAGCAAGGGTAGGCCGCAGGGAAAGCTTGAATTTTGGGACACCGACAAAGAGGGCATAGCGTACGCTTTGTGGAAGATCAATGCCGCGTGTTAAGGGGTTGCGTATATTTGAAAAACCCACCACAATATCAATTTCTTTTGCAATAAACTTTTTTCGCCTTGGGGGCGTAAATTTATCGTACCCGATGGCAACAATATTATTTTTTTCGCAAAGAACAAGAAAATCATTAAAGTCATCTCTTGAAAAGTCATCGCTTAAATAGACAAATCCGCCTTTGCCATATGCATGTAATCGCGCAATCGCTTCTTTAAAAAGTTTTTGTTTAGCAATGGTGCGTTGATCATCGGTTATATCTTCAAATCCATCAACGATATTACGTAAGAACGTTGAAGAATACCCAATTTCAAATCCTAGTAGTTCGCGAAATAAATGAATGCGCTTGGTACGCGGAGAAAGGGTAGCTGATGCGGCAATGATCTGCCCTTTTTTCTTTTTTGAAATTTTTGCGCGCCCTATAGTTTCATAATCTTGAGGTTTGCGCGCGCGCCTTTTTTTGTCGATGACATTAATTGCGCCTGCTATTTCTTTTTTTGAAAATCCAACTAAAGTAAGAAGCTTATCGATATTTTGGGGTTGACGGATTAATGAGTCAGCATCGTCAACAAATACAAGATCAAAATTTTTTGGCAAAAGAGCAAAATGCTTATGAAGAAAATGCGAGGTGGTAAGTAAAATATCATACGCTTGTTTTTTTATCTCTGTTTTATCCAGTTTTTCATCCGCAACACACACTTTTTTCCCCGAAGATATATGGTGAAGTTTTTCGGCAATTTCTTTCAGGAGAATTTTTGTCGGCACAACGTAGTATACTTTCCCTTGAAAAAAATGCGAAACCGTATATCCAAAGGTTGTTTTCCCAAAGCCCGTGGGAGCGATAATACTGAAGCTCTGTCCCGAAAGAGTTTTGCGCGCCCAATATCGATTTAAGGAAAATGGTTCAAATCCAAAGTGATTTTTAAAAAATTGCACGTAACGGGAGAGTTGTTGTTCATTTTTGGCAAAATCAGAGGATTTTCCTAATTTTTCAGGAGATTGAGTGCGTGCAAGATCCCAAAAGTTTCCCTTTAATTTTCGTGCCTCTTGGCCGTTTAGGCCGAATTTTTCTATATCGGAAATATCGGCTTCATCTCCAGAAATAGGAGAGCCATACAGGTAGCTGATATGAGGATTATTTTTCATAAAAGAAATGCCTTAAAATAAGTATACACATTAGATTTTTATATCATAGCATGGAAAAACATCCAAAGAGATTATATCGATCAAAAAAAGACAGGGTCATTGCAGGGGTGTGCGCGGGGATTGCGGATTATTTTGACGTTGATCCGGTGATCGTCCGGATTTTATTTGTACTCTTTGCGCTTTGGGGCGGATCGGGAATTTTACTTTACATTATTGCAATTTTTGTCATCCCAACAGAGCCAGAGGAGGGAAAGGTTCAACCTATTCAAGATGATATAAAAGATATCGCAGAAAACATAGGAGAGCATGCAAAGCATTTTGGCGCAGAAATAAAAAAACAAGCAGAAAATATTACCTCTCAAGAAATTGACGACAAAAAAGAATCAAGAGGACTTTTTTTGGGACTGCTTATTATACTTATCGGGCTTGTGTTATTTGTTGGCCACATGATGCCTTTTCCTTTTATGCTTGGCAGATCAATTGTCGCAGGAGCAATTATTGCGCTCGGTTTCTATCTGCTCAGTAAAAATATTTAAAAATGAAACGAGTTAATTTTGGAAGTTTATTTTTAGGGCTTCTCCTCATATTTTTTGGACTTGCCTATTTGGGAAGCGCTTCAGGAATGTGGCAGATGAATGTTCGTATTCCTTGGAATATTGTATTTCCAGTACTTATTGTTATTGCAGGGCTCTCGCTTTTACCAAGTGGATCATTTTTTTCAAAAACTATCGGTTTTGTGCTCGTTGCGATTCTTTTTTTGTTTGTTATTTTTGTCTCAACTGGAAAAACACAACAGGTACAGCAAGATAACGGATTTTATTTCAACCAAGATACTTTTTATATGCCGATGCAATACATGCATCGCTATCAGTGGGAATACTAGATAAGCTTTTTCGCCAGTGCGGCAAACTGCGCGCCGCGGTCAAACTCATTTTTGAATTTTTCAAAACTTGCAGATCCAGGAGAAAAAAGAATAAGCGCAGGATTTAATGTGATTGCTTTTTTGAGACACGTTTTTAAATCATCACAGATAAGGTCGTGTCTATAAGGAAATTTTGTCCAATCAAGTTCACGGAGCAGTTTTTGCGTTGCAGATCCTTTAAGAAAAACAATTTGATCGGGTTTTAGATTTGCTTTGATATATTTTGCAAGTTCTTCAAATGCTAAATTTTTATCTGTTCCGCCGGTTATGAGCGCAAGCTTACCGCGGGAAGAAGGCAGAAAGCGGCGAAGTGCCTGTATGACTGCATCAGGGCTTGTTGCAGCGCTATCGTTAATGACTGTGAGTTTTTTTGATGCCCGCACTATTTCTTGGCGAAGAGGAACCAAAGGGAGCTGATTCATATATTTTTTCACCAAAGCTTTAAATTTCTGCAGAGAAAATTTTTTTTGAATTTTTGCGTTATTTTTTTCCGATACGTAGCGGGCGTAGAGATACGATGAAAGGACCGCATACGCAAGATTCCATACGTTATGGCGTCCCCATTTTTTTTGAAATAAAGAAATAGAACACAGGGGAACGATTTTTCCGTTTTCTTGCAAAGAGAGAGATGATGCGCCTATATATATCCCATTTTTTGCCGCGCCTATTTTTTTTGATGAAACAAAATACAATTGCGCGCGTGGTTTCATCGCAAGAAAATTTTTTGTCCAATTATTATCAGCATTAAGGATAAGAAAATCATCCTCATTTTGGTTTGCGATAATTTGCGCCTTTGCGCAGGCATACTCCTCTTCGTTGCAGTAACGGTTCAGATGGTCTCCTAAAATATTGGTAATTGCCGCGATGCGGGGGGCGGGAAGGCCGATGCGGTAAAATTCAAGTTGAAAAGAAGAAAGTTCTAAAATTGTTGGAACACCGGGTTGCGTGGCAGGAATAATTTTTAAAAGCGCCTTATCCGGTTGATTGCCTCCAAGCACTGCGGTTTTACATAGCTTTGAGAGTAAAAAATAAGTCCAAATGCTTGTTGTTGTTTTCCCGCGTGTGCCGGTGATTGCGATAAGATCACCGCGTGCGATTTGAAAAAAAAGTGAACAATCGTTTTCAACCTGCTTTCCCGAGACGATTGCGTATTGCACGTATTCATTTTTGTACGATACGCCGGGATTAACCACTACTGTATCAACCCAGTCAATATCGCGTTTGTCATGTTTTCCTAAAACATAATGAGCATGAATTCCTTTAAGTTGTTTAAGGGAATTTTCTAAAGTGTGTGCACTGAGCATATCGGTAATGGTCAGCTCAACACCTTTTTTTGAGAGCCATTTTGCCGTTGCAACACCGCCGCCCAACCTTCCTAAGCCAAGAAGAAGTACGCGCGTGCCTTTTAATTCTTTTGATGCCATGTTAGCGATGAGAAATTTTTTTAAGAACGCGCAGGGTAAATTCTTCTTTCAAAATATACAGCGAGACAAGATATACTACAACCCCTAAAACCCCCAAAAAAATAAGATTCATGTGCAGGAAGGGAAGAAGCGTTGCGATCATAATCACACTTGCGATAATTGGTTTTGCGTAAAAAATGGTAAATGATTCTGGGATATATTTTTTTACAATAAAGAGAGCGCATAAAAAGCCAAGAAGGTTTGTTGCGGTCGTTGTATACGCGGCGGCATAAAAATCAAAATGCGGGATAAGTAAAATATTACCGATGATATTAAATGCCAAAAGAGCAAAATCAAAAATAAGCAATTCTTTTCGTTTATCAAGTGCGATGAGCGCATTGGTTAAAAGTGAAAAAGGAAATACGCCAAGCATGGAAAAGATGATAATACGCAAAGCCGGAACCGCGGCAATATATGACGATCCAAAAATAGTCATCACAATCGGATAGGCAAGCGCATATACGCCGGCAATGATAGGAAACACAAACAGCGCGGATGCTTTCATGCCAAGCCGTACGTTTTTTGCAAATTCAGGGGGGTTATTAATATTGCGCGACATCATGGGAAATATCGCAAGCGCAAGCGCCTGGGGAATAAAAATAAGAAACTCATTGAGTTTGACGGTTGAGTTATAGAGTCCAACATATAACCTTGTATGAAACCAGCCCAAAATAACCGAGTCAATGTATAAAAGCAAGAAAAAAATAAAATTTGCAAGTGCAATGGGCCAGGATGATTTGAAAAAGTGAATGACAAGTTTTTTGTCAAACGTAAAACTGAATTTTTTGAAATATGACTTAATAAGCGCCATCCCCGCAACAGTCCCAATTGCAATTGCCAGCAGATATACATAAGAAAAAGATATAACATCGGGACGAGTCAAAAGCACCCACATGCCAAGTCCAAAAAGGAGCGCGTTCGTCGCAAAATGCAACAGTCCTTGTTTTTCCATTTTTTCTTCCGAGCGAAATACTGCGTATGCAAATTCCCGAAGTACATCAAAGATCATCATAATTGCTAGTATCGGCACAACGGAAAGCGCAAGGGCATCTTTTAGTAAAAAGGGCGAGAGCGCAAGAACTAAAAGAAGTGTTGCTCCTGAAAACAAAAGGGTAATGAGAAAAATAGTTGAAAAAACTTTTTGAGGATCAATTTCTTTTTTTACGAGTTCTCGTGTTAAAATTGCCGTGAATCCAAATTCAGGCAAAAATGAAAAAATTAACACGAAGTTCATGGCAAGCGTGAAGCTTCCAAAATTTTCAACCCCCATAAGTCGCGCGGAAAAAACAACTAAAATAGCGCGAAGCACTCCGGCACTTACTCTTCCAAATACAATCCAAAAACTGTTTTTTGCTAACGTTTGCGTTGCGGATATATTTTTAGTGAAAAATTTTAACATTCACAGTTTTGCGTAATAAATTACAAAAACCATTCTATAATCTGTATATACTTCATAAGAAAGAATGGCTACCGATTACATCTATATCGCCCTGAGAAAATCACCCGAGCTTTTGAAGCTTTTTGATCTTTCCAGTGATTTTTTGGTATATGGGGCGATATGTCTATTTTATGCGACTTTTTTGATTTTAGGGCTTCAAAAAAAGAAATTTAATACAGTTCTTTTAATAGAAGTCACTATGGGTATTTTTATAGCACTTGTCTTGCCTCTTCTACTAAAAAATTTTTTCCCAAGCGTGCGTCCTATTTCATATTATTTTCCAGATACACAACTCTTAAACAGTTTTCCCTCCCAACATGTCATGATGATGGCGACGCTGGCGTTTATTATTATGACCAATTATGTGGAATTGGGAATAGTATTATTACTTACGGGCGTACTGGTAAGTATATTGCGATGGGTATCGCTTATGCATTGGCCGCTTGATATTTTTGCTGGATGGATTTTAGGATTTTTAGTAGCGTCTGCAATTGTCCACACCTCAAAATTGCTTCTCGATTTAAGGCGCGAAAAAATAGCGTACCAAAATCAACGTTAAAGTTTTTGTTTCGCAGTGAGCCCAAGCAAATCAATCCCCAGTAAAAGAATGTTGTGGAGGGCCTGCACAAAAATTAATTTTTGTTTTATAAGATTTTTTTGTTCTTCATCAGCTATGATGTCTGGAACGACATGCTCTTTTTCATAAAATGCATGTACCTGCTTTGAAAATTCATAAAACCATTGTGGAAGCGCGTGTGCATGGAGATCACGCGCAATTCCCGTGACAAGATCGGGGAGTTGATGTATGCGGCGAATAAGCGGCGCGTACAATTCATTTTTTATCAGCGGATGAAAGGCCTTTGCTAAGTCACTGCGAGGCGAAACAGTAAGGTGATGCAGTGCTGCTGCCTTTTCTAAAATTTTTCGCATGCGGACAGACGCATAGTGAATGTACCAAATCGGATTTTCCTGGCTGTCTTTTTTTGCAACATTCATGTCAAACTCAACTGTTGAATCGGGCGAATACTTCAAGAAGAAAAAACGTATTGGATCAATACCTGTTTCACTCAGCAATTCATCTAAGGTAATAAAATTTCCTTTTCGTTTTGACATGCGCATAATCTCCCCGTTTTTTACAAGATTGACCATCTGATACACAATGAAGCGAAAATCATGCGGAGATACGCTAAAAATTTTTTCAAAAACGCTTTTTAAGCGCCGTGCGTGATCTAAATGGTCCGCTCCGAGTAAATTAAGTACCGCTGACTTTCGAATAAAAACTTTATCATAGTGATATAAAATATCAGACCAAAAATAGGTAAACTCGCCATTGCTTTTGATAATCACTTCATCTTTGGGGTCGCCAATTGACGTAAGTGCAATCCATACCGCCCCGTCTTTTTTAAGGACAAGATTTTTCTTTTCAAGATGCGCCATAACCTTTTTTGAAAGATTGCTTCGGTATAGTTCAGTTTCAAAGAAAAATTTATCATACTGCGTCCCGAACGCCTTCAGGTGCTGTTTAATATATGATTCCAAAATAATATCAGCAAGATACTTTCCCAAAGCAGCGTTATCGTCTGTTTTTTTTATTTTTTCAGCATACGTAAGAGAAAGGTCTTTAACATAGGCGCCTTTATAAAATGCTTCTTCCTCGTCAATAATTCCCAGAGCGGCCTTTGTGCTTTTTGCAAGCATTTCAGTTTGCACGCCGCGATCATTGACATAATATTCGCGCGTTACACGAAACCCCGAAAAAGAGAGAATTTTTGAAAGCGCATCCCCGAGCACTGCCGCCCGAGCATTTCCGAGTGTAAGAGGTCCGGTTGGATTTGCAGATACAAATTCAATGATAATTTTTTTGCCCCTACCGATATCTGAGCAAAGGTATGCTTTCGGGGTGCGGATGATTGTTTTTATATCCTGAAAAAATATACGCTCATGTAACGTTACATTGAGAAATCCATTTTTAAAAGAAGAAGAAGCAATTTCGGGAATTTTTTCAAGATAGGTGGCAATAAGATAATAGGCATCTTGCGGAGAGATTTTTTTCTTTTTCGCAATAAGAAAAAGAATATTTGATCCGTAATCGCCAAATGAAAGATCGCTGTTGCAAAAAGCAGAAACAGCTCCACGGGACTGTGCATGGGCACTGCCGAGAATGGATTTTAAAATGTTTTTAAGTTTTTGCTCAAAAAGATGTACGGTCATAATTTACGTATATAATCTATTGTAAGAGAAATTAATCAAACTTTATCCTGCGTAACAATGGCAATACGACGCATGTTGACGGGCATTCAGCCGTCAGGGGATCTGCATCTTGGAAATTATTTAGGAATGGTAAGGCAAGTTCTTTCTTTTCAAGAAACTGATGATGTCTATTTAATGATTGCGGATTTGCACGCGCAAACTGTCCCCTATAACCCCCTTGAATTTAAAAATAGAATTTTAGATTTAGGAAAATCATTACTAGCGCTTGGCGTTGATCCAAAAAAACTCGTATTCTTTCGGCAATCCGAAATTCCCGAGCACTTATATCTTTATTGGATTTTAGGAACATTAACTCCCTTGGGAGAGTTGACGCGCATGCATCAATATAAAGAAAAGAAAGAGCGATACGAACACGTAGGGATTGGCGCGGGCATTTTAATGTACCCGGTGCTAATGGCGGCAGATATTCTACTGTATCAATCAGACGTGGTACCGGTTGGAGAAGATCAGGTTCAACATGTGGAAATTACCCGAGAACTTGCACGAAAGTACAATGGCGCATTTGGGGAGGCATTTAAAATTCCACAGGAACTGCTGATTAAAGAAACTGCGCGCGTAATGAGTTTAGATAATCCAGAAAAGAAAATGTCAAAATCACTACCCGAAGGGAATTTACCGCTTTTTGAGCAAGAGCAAGAAATTGTGCAAAAAATAAAATCAGCAGTGACTGATTCAGGATCCGAGGTAATTTTTAATGAAAGGGAAAAGCAGGGAATTGCAAACCTTATGGTTATATATAAAGAGCTGACCGGAAAAACAATTACAGATATTGAGCAAGAATTTAAGGGAGTTGGATATGGCGTTTTTAAACAAGCGGTTGTGGAGAGTTTTCTTTCATTTTTCAAAGATTCCCGAAAGAAAAAAGAAAATATTTCAGATCATCAGGTGCTGAAAGTGTTCGAGGAGGGAAAAGAAAAAGCACAAAGCGTAGCAAGGGAGACACTTTACATCGTATTGCAACAAACAGGTCTTAAATGATTCGCATTGAAAAATAGAGTCACGAGGCGTCACGATTGCTTTCTTTCACTTCGCGAATTGCGCAATTGTGACCTTGCGGCTTACCGACTATTGTCGGACGCCGCGTTAGGCGCTTAGACATTGCTTCGCAACGCCAGCTTGCGGCTTACCGACTATTGTCGGACGCCGCGTTAGGCGCTTAGACATTGCTTCGCAACGCCAGCTTGCGGCTTACCGACTATTGTCGGACGCCGCTACTTTCTTCTGGTGATTCTTCCTTTCCCATCAGCATATCCTGAAAGCTCAACAGTGACCGAATCTCCAGGCACTACTTTAATATAGTGCTTACGCATTTTTCCAGCTAGGTATCCGATAATCTCCGATCCATCGGACAAGCGAACTCGAAAAGTCGTACCCGGAAGGGCCTCCATAATGATGCCGTCAAGCGGCGTGGACTCCTGTTTGTTTTGTTCCATATATTATCTTGATATTTTATCCCAGATTTTATTGAAGATGCGAAATCCGACAACCCAAATCAAAACAAATAGGAGAGCGATCTTTCCAAGTAAGTCAACGATGCGTTGTACGGTTTCCATAAATAATATTATATTAGGGATTCTTTTGTATGGTGATAATGCAGGGTTCAAACATACGGCTTCCGCTCATATATCCAATCCCGAAAGACAATAAAATAAACAAAAATACCGTAAAGATAAGCAGTATTTTTTGCTTTTTCTCCATATACATATATTATATCATTATTAGTATGCAATGTGCCATGAGGAGCTTGCAATTTTGGGGTTTTTCGGTATAATCAATCTGTTTAAAATTCGAATTTCGTGCTTCGTATTTCGAATTTTTTATTCATTATGGCCCATAAAAAAGGAGGTGGTCAGGCAAAAAACCTGCGAGATTCAAAGCCAAAATTTTTAGGAGTGAAGGTTTATGGTGGTCAAAAAGTAACCCCGGGAACCATTATCGTGCGCCAGCGTGGAACTTTGTATGAACCCGGGAAAAATGTAAAAGTAGGCGTTGACCATACTATTTTTGCAATGCAAGAGGGAAGGGTATTATTTCAAACAAAAAGAAAAGTTAAATTTGATGGATCTCAGCGTAGGGTCAAAGTAGTGAATGTAGTGGATGGAGTCAAGTAAACAGGTAATAAAAATTTAATAGAATTATAAAATCCCCGAAATTCGGGGATTTTTAGTGGGGTAAAGGTATTTGACAAAGTTAAATTAATCTGTTTAAATATATTTAGTACCATAGGAAAGCAGGGGTCAAACCCTGCAAAGTAACACACACAACAAGGAGTGTGAGCTATGAGAACAATGTGCACCGCGGGCCTGCTTTGGTCCGCGTCCGTGATCAAGATGATTGCCGATCAGTGCTTCGGTGAGCTCCGGCTCGCCGTGCGCACCATCGGCAATCGGATCCTGCTGAACGTCGAGGCCGGTTCGCTCGAGTTCGGGTCTCCGTTGATGTTCGGTGTCTACGGCGCCGGCGGCGAGACCAGCTCGACGCCGCTTTCCATCTGGCGCCTGATGAAGGTGATGGAAGCAGCTCGGGAGATGAACGAAGAGATCGCCGAGCGCGTCGCGCATGCCATGTCGTGTTCATGTCCGGCATGTCGGATGTACCTGGATGCGATCTGCAACAGCGACCACATGGCCTGGATTCTCCACCAGGCCGCGCCCAGCGACTTGCAGGCAGTCACCGAGCAGGCCATCGCTTCGGGTGTGACGTTCGATCCCGATGAGCTGCAGGCCCAGATCAACGCCGAGTTGCTCGCCTTCTCGGAGTTCCTGGAACAGGCCGGCTGCGTCTCGGCTGAGCAAGACGCCGCGCGCACGCAGG
>LCBW01000014.1 GCA_000997465.1 Parcubacteria group bacterium GW2011_GWC1_41_7 | reverse complement strand
CGTTCACAGTACCCCTTATGTATTGGACGATTAGTTCAGTTGGTTAGAACGCTACGTTCACATCGTAGAGGTCACAGGTTCGAGTCCTGTATCGTCCACAAAGTACCGTCCAATGCATAAGGGGTCGTAAGAGGCATTGAGTTTTTCGCAGAAAACTCAATGAGGTTCGAGTCCTGTCGCGACCACTGGGGATATTTTGTATGATGAAAGTGGTATAATTCAATTAGAGCTTACTAAATAGTTATTTCAGTAGGCAAAAAAGGTCGCATTAATGTGACTTATATACCTCTTATGAATAACGACAAAAATTTAACGACCGTTGTGGTCGTTGTCGTGGTTCTCATTATTTTGGCAGCTCTTGCATGGTGGTGGTTCCAAAATAGAAGTGCGGTGGTTCCCACAGATTCAACGCAACTTCCTGTTGATGGATCAGTGGTTCCTGCTCCGCCAACCGACGGACAGATTCCAGCAGGAGAAATAATTCCAGCTCCGGAAATTCCGGTGTCGGGTGATCAGGTCCCAGAAGCCCAGCCAGTACAGTAAGTTTAAATTTTTGAGAAGATATGCGGCCTTTGCGGATAAAATCGCAAGGGCTGTATTGTTTTATACTAAACATGCAATGCAAAGGGGAGTTATCAATAAGCGCGTCTGCGTACTGATGTCCGGTGGCGTTGATTCGTCAGTATCTGCGGCAAAATTAAAAAACAGCGGGTATGACGTTGTGGGTGTGCATTTAAAATTGTCACAGTTTTGTAACGTAAGGGACGAATATGACGCGCGATCAGTATGCCAGGCACTTTATATCCCGTTTTACGTATTTGATATCACCAAAGAATACAACGAGCGTGTTGCATCTGACTTAATTGCAGGATACGCAAGGGGAGTAACCCCGAATCCTGATGTGCTGTGCAATGCACATATAAAATTTGATCTTGTATTTGAGAAAATGAAGGCACTAAAATTTAATCTGCTTGCAACTGGGCATTATGCTCTTCTCAAAAATAAAAATAAAAAAATATATGCGGCAAAAGACAAAAATAAAGATCAGACCTATTTTTTATGGGGAATCAAAAAATCAATTGTAGATAAAATTTTTTTCCCTATTGGTGATATGGAAAAAAGCGAAGTGCGAGCGCTTGCACAAAAATTGAAGCTGAAAACATCGGAAAAAAAAGATTCGCAAGGTATTTGTTTTTTGGGGGATATTTCTTTGAGTCAATTTTTAAAAGATCGCTTATCAACTTGTCCCGGGGATATTATAGATACACAGGGAAATGTGTTAGGAAAACATCCGGGACATTATTTTTTTACTGTTGGTCAACGGCACGGATTAGATATTAAAACCGGTAAAGGGCCTTATTTTGTCGTTTCAAAAAATGCAAAGAAAAATGAAATTGTTGTCGGAAAGGAAAATGATCCAGCACTATTTTCTCAAACAGCGAAACTTATGAAAATAAATTTATTGACCGCAAAAGATGATTTCAGCGCTCCGCGATCAACCATATGGGCACGGTGCCGCTATAGGCAACCTTTGCAAAAAGCAACATTTGATGTGCATACGAAAACTTTAACATTTGCACAAAAACAGCACGCTATTGCGCCGGGGCAAAGCGCAGTGCTCTATAAAAAAATAAAGCAAGGATTTCAGCTGCTCGGAGGGGGAATCATTAAGTAAAAATTAAGAATTAAGAATTAAGGATTAAGAATTAAGCAAAATTTTTAGATTTTTGAATTTTACATTATAGTTTGCTCTTGCGCTACAGCCCCTTCAGGTCTACGCTTGCGGCTTATACTACGTAACGCCGCGTTTAATTTTTGATATAATTTCTTTATCATGACATCCGAAGAAGTACGGAAATTATTTTTATCTTTTTTTGAAAAAAAGGGACATACCATTATTTCCTCATCATCGCTTATTCCCACTGATCCGTCGGTGCTTTTGACAACTGCTGGCATGCAGCAACTGAAACCGTATTTTACCGGAGATAAAGATCCGATGACTAATTTTGGGTCACATCGCATCACATCAGTACAAAAATGTTTTCGCACAACCGATATTGACGAGGTGGGGGACGAGCGGCATCTGACGTTTTTTGAAATGCTCGGAAATTTTTCATTTGGACCCGTCGGAAGTGATAACCCTAAAGATATTGGAACAGAGGGATATTTCAAAAAAAGTTCGATTGATTTTGCGTACGAGCTTATGACAAAAGAATTGGGATTGAAGATAGATTGGGTCAGCGTCTTTCAGGGAGAAAAAAGCGTTCCGCTTGATACTGAAAGCATTGCGTTGTGGAAGGAAAAAGGGTTTACTGATAAAAATATTCAACAGTGCGACCGCGCGGACAATTTTTGGGGACCAACAGGCGATTCGGGCCCGTGCGGACCGACCACTGAAATATATGTTGATGGCATTGAAGTATGGAACATTGTGTTTAATCAGTATTTTCAAGATGAAAAAGGGAATCTGATGCCACTGAAATTACCGGGTGTTGATACGGGCATGGGGTTTGAACGACTGATGAAAGTTATTCAAAAAACAGAAACTGTTTTTGAGACCGATTTATTTGAGCCATTGCGCAGTAGAGTATTGGACGCTGCAAAAAATATCCCTGAAAATCATCTGCGTATTATATTGGATCATGTACGCGGATCGGTATGTATGATTGCAGATGGAATCTATCCGAGCAATTTGGAACGCGGATACATTTTGCGTAGAATTTTACGCAGATTATCTTTGAAATTGAAACAGAATAATGTACAATTAAAATATGTACCTGATTTTATTGGTGCGGTTTCTGAAAAATTCTCACCGCACTACGAGCAGCTGAAAAATACCCAGCGAGTGAATCAGATATTTTTTGCAGAAGTTGAAAAGTTTGACGCAACGCTCGGGAAGGGTCTGCGTCAGTTTGAAAAATCCGTTTCTCAATCTGACACTGGGGAGCAATTAGGGCAAAAATTGTTTCAGCTGTACACCACATTTGGATTGCCGCTTGAGATTAGCCGCGATATTGCACAGGAGCGTGGCATGCCGATCGATAGCCGTGCAAAAGAAACGTTTGATGCGCTTTTTCAAGAGCATCAAAAAATCTCAAAGCAACCCTCACAAAAAGCTTAAAAAATTTTAAACGTATGGAAGAACGTGACTATCTCTACCTAAAAGGCACCGAGGAATTAGGCGAAATTATTGATATTTTGCGCAATTTTGAGGGCAAAGATATTATTTTGGTTGTTCCGGAGGGGACGCGCGCTTTAGCGCATCCGGTCAATATTGAAATTTTGAAAAAAGAGCTTGGTAATACAAGAAAAAAGATTTATTTCAATACCGAAGATACGGGCATATCAAGCTTGCTGAAGGCCGCTGGGTTTAATGTTTTTTTGGAGGAATATGAGCCAGAGGCATTACAGAAAATGGTGACTGATATTATTGTTCCATCTAAAAAGAAAGCAAAAACAGCTCCGCGTGTTGTTTCAAAAAAAAGAGGATCTGAAGATGAGGATGAAAGCGAAGATGAACAGGAACTTCGGCCGCGGCCATTTAAGCCAAAGCGCCAGAAAAAATTTTCAGCAAAATCGTTTTTATATGTAATAGGAGGAATTGCGGTTATCACGGGAGGAGTTGTTATGATTTTGAATGCGTTTGGATCAAAGGCAACCCTTACCGTATTCCCAAAGCAAGAAATAAAGCAATTTGATGAAATTATTGAATTGCGTCCGGATTTGATTACCGCAGACCCTGAAAATCAATTGATGCAAGGAACAAAAGTTGCGGTGACGAAAACACACACGACCTCAATTTCAGCAACAGGAGAAGGAAGAGGCGGTGCGCGCGCAAAAGGGGATATTGAAATTTCAAATAGTTCCGGAAAATCCTTGTCGCTTGTACAAGGAACGCGTTTTCAATCAAGTGATGCGAAAATTTTTAGATCAACAGAACGGGTATATGTGCCGGCAAACGGAAGCGAGACGGTATCGGTGGTTGCAGATGAAAGCGGCGGTCAATACAATAAAGAGATCGGAGCGGTGTTTTCCATCCCCGGACTCTCCGGAACTTCTTGGGAGAAAGATTTGATCGCAAAGGCGGCAAGCGCTATTTCAGGGGGTGCACAATCAGGTACAAAAGTAGTAACACTTGATGATTTAGCAAACGGAAAGACGCAAACTGAAAAAGAGCTTCGAGGTATTTTGATGAAAGAGTTGGCGCTGAAATACCCTGAATTTGTATTTCCGGAAGAAATTGGGGTCATCACTATTGGAAAAATTGATGCATCGCATAAAGTGGGTCAGCAGACAGATAAAGTTTCCTTTTCCGCAACAGGAGATGTGCAGACCATTGCGCCCAAAAAAGAACCACTCGTTGAATTTTTAAAAGACCTCGTTGCAAAGAAAAATTTACAGCAACAGCAATATGTGGAAATTGCGCAAATTGACATTGAGCAGGTGCGCATTATGGATTTAGACCCAAAGTTAAAGTTTATTCGTATTCAAGTTCAAGGGAAGGTGCGGCTCAAAGGGACGGTGAATACCGCAGATCTTGCAAAGAGTTTAATAGGAAAACGTCTTGAGGAAATAAAAAATATTCTTGATCAAACGCCGGGCGTTGAAAACGCAGAGGCATCACTGTGGCCATTTTGGCGTAAAACATTTCCTACAGATCCCAGTGAGATTGAAATTATCATTGAATAAAAAAAGCACCCATTTCAACGTATGCGTGTGGTTTTTTGATGTACGATTTTGGGTTGTGTGATATGGTATAATATCCTTACTTTTACAAGAAGGTAAGAACTCTTTACGTGCACTATCATAAGAAAAGAATATACCAAGGCGTGGTCGACACGAAAGATAGCGAGATTATTTATGAAAGCATGGAACAGACACCAGAATACCAGGAAGTCCTTGAGGCGACGGTGAAAGCATTGGTGAATCATCCAAGCGATGTCGTAGTACAGCGAACGCTTGATGAGATGGGAGTACTTATACGCGTCAAGGTCAATCCGCAAGATATGGGCCTTATTATCGGCCGAAAAGGAGATATCGTCAGATCGCTCCGCACGATTGTGAAGATGATTGGGTTGAAGCATCATGCGAGGGTTAATTTAAAAGTAGAGGAACCTTCGCTTCTTGATCGCAACAGATCAACAAGCGACAAAATCATAAGCGATTTGAAGGTGGAGAACTAAGCGTTTTTAAAATACACCCCCTCGTTTTGCGAGGGGGTGTATTTGTGAAAATATGAAAAAATCATCTTTGCAATTTGATATTATTACAGTGTTTCCTGAGAGTTTTTCGTATTTGAAGGAATCAATGTTTTACCAAGCGCAAGAAAAGGGTTTGGTAGAAATTAAAATTTGGAATGTACGAGATTTTACACATGATGCTCACAAGACCGTAGACGATAGGCCCTATGGCGGAGGACCTGGAATGGTACTAAAATTTCAGCCCCTGTATGATGCGCTTATTGCGGCAAAAAAAGATTTCAAGACAACGAAGCGAAGAGTCATTTTAACAGATTTAGGGGGAGAATTATTTTCACAAAAAAAAGCAAAAATTTTTTCAAAAGAAAGGCAGCTGATTATTATATGTGGGCACTATGAGGGTGTTGATGAGCGCATAAAAGAATTTGTGGATGAAACGATTTCAATTGGGAAATATGCCCTCACGGGCGGAGAATTACCGGCTATGATTATTGCCGATGCAGTCTCGCGACATATCAAAGGTTTTTTGAAAAATCCAGAATCTTTGGAGGAAATAAGGGGGAATGAAGAGTTGGTGAGTATTCCTGCATACACACGCCCCGAAGAAATAAAAATAAAAGGAAAAACGTTAAAGGTTCCCGAGGTGCTTTTGGGAGGAAATCATAAGGAAATTGACGTGTGGCGCACAAAACATCAGAAAAAAGTTTTATGAAAATTCCAACTTTACGAGGCAGGGGATTTATTTTGCGCCCGATAAGAAAAAATGATGAAAAGGATCTCATTCGGTATTTAGATAATAAAAAGATTTCGCGGTATATGACTCGAATTCCGTACCCGTATACATCTTCTGATGCAAAAAAATGGACAGCAGAGACCACAAAAGAGCAAGGAAAGAAAAATCCAAAGACAATTGTTTTTGCAATTGAAAAAAATGGGGAACTAGTAGGAACCGTTGGTCTATTTGAGATAAAAATAAATCATCGCGCCGCACTAGCATACTGGCTTGCCGAGCCATTTTGGAAGCAAGGTATAATGACCGATGCGATACATCTCATTTTGCGTTATGCGCGCCGAGAATTTTATATCAAGCGGTTTATCGCTCGTACATTTTTATTTAATACAGGATCTCAGAGTGTATTGTTGAAAAACGGTTTTCAAAAAGAAGGACTTCTGCGTAAAGATATCCGCAAAAACGGAAAGTTTTACGACGCGTATCTTTTTGCAAAAGTAAAATAACTCCCGCATCTATCCCCAGTTTTTTGCGAGAAATAAAATATATACCAAAGTTTTAAGAGATATTTGACGTCTTTTAGTTTTTACTTGTTTTAAATAAAATTTGACATTCATTTTTTTTATTTTACAATGTAATAACTACCTCGGGTGTACCTGGGGTATTGAACTCTCAAGAAAGGAGGACCACCACGATGATCCGCATCCTGGCAACGAATCTGCCGCTTTCGAGCGTGCAGACCAAGGTCGTGGGCGGCACGATGCAGAAGTTCTGCAACTGCAACCCCGTCAAGCCGGAACAGCGTCGTCCGGTCGTGGGCGGCACGTTGCAGCGGTTCTGCAACTGCAACCCGCATCGGAAGTAGTCCCCGAAGCGCCTTTGGCGCACCAACCCAACCGGCAGGTCCGATTTCCATCATACCGATTCTTCTGGTTCCGTCGCTCTGCGACGAACACCCAACGGGCCTGCCTATTTCTTTCTCCGAGAAAAAGGAAAGAAGGAGAGCGAGGTGAAAAACACCGTTCGTGCGTACCCAGTTCTGTCGTCATGTGTGCGTATCACGCACCATGGTGATTGCGCCATCATCTCGAATGTCGCAAATGGCAAGTGGATAAAACTTGCCAAAAGCGATCTGGCAGTTTTCGAGGTGAAAAGCGCGGATGAATTGGTAGAAGGAATGATTGCATCAGGCGTGCAGCATGATGATGCAGAAGCTTTTATGGAGATGCTGGCTGAATACGGATTCATTTCCGGATCAGTCGTTGATCCAAGCGAGCTTTCGCTTCGTGCCACATACCTCAACATCACCAGTCGGTGTAATCTTGCATGCGGGCATTGCTACTTCGGGAGCGCCCCCAACCTTTCAGACGGCTTGGATACGGACGGAATCTGTGCACTCGCGCAGAGCGTCAGAGATGCCAACGTTGAAGGGCTCGTTATTTCGGGAGGAGAGCCACTGGTACGTCCGGACTTTGTGTCGATCATGCGATTTATCGCAGCTCTCGGGTTTTCTGAGGTAACGTTGCTAACCAACGGAACACTCATGAACAGTGAGCTTGCCCGTGAAATCGCCGCATGCGCAACCAATGTGCATGTATCGGTTGATGGGCCGACCGAAGAGGTCCATGCTCTCATCCGTGGCCGTGACAACTTCGAGCGTACCATCAGGGGTATTGAGCTCCTCAAGGATGCTGGTGTAGCGAGTATTCGCATCATCACCAGTGTTACAAGTGCCAACATCGCTGAACTCCCACGTATGCGTGATCTGGCTGATCGTCTCGGGGCGTCTTGGGGCGTGAGTGTCTTTGCGGCCGTAGGTCGTGGGGATCGAAATGCCCACTTGATGCCAAGTATTCCTGATTTGGTCGCCTTTTTCCGCGAGGAGATTCAACTCTTGCGATGCGGATTTGATGGCGAGTCAGGGACGACGCAATGCCTCGAGATTAACGCAGGAGTAACCTGTGGGTCAGGCATCAAGATGGTTTCGGTTGACTGCTTCGGCAATGTTTTTCCATGCCATCTGTTGCATCGGCCCGATCTTCGGATCGGAAACCTTGCGGAACAGCCCAACCTAAAGCTGATGATGAGCGAGTCTCCGGTTGCGCGCGCAATGCAAACGCGAACCGTTGAGTCGCGCGCATGTCACGGCTGCATGGTGGAATACTTCTGTAAGGGTGGGTGCCTCGCGCATACCATCGCACACCACAACGACTCCTCAAATCCGTGGGGTGAGCGAGATCCATTTTGCTCGCTGCATCGTACGGTTTTGGGGATGCAATTGTGGGAATGAGGGAATACCATATCCCTCTTTTTTGTTTGATACAATGAAGAGATGAAACAGATTTTTGTTTATACAGGAACAGGAGCATATCAGGCCCGAGATATTGAAAATTTTTTAAATGCATACGATATTACGTACGATCGATTATGCGAACATCAACTTGAAAAATTACGGACGCATACAGACGCAGTATTCATAATTCCCGGGGGACACGTAAACGCGTATCTTACGGCTTGGGGAAATAACGGCAGGGAAGAAATTAAGCACTTTATAAAAGAGGGGGGAGTATATATTGGAATTTGCGCGGGAGCGTATGTTGCCGGATCTTCGTATCAAAAGAATGAAGGACTTGGATTATTTCAAGAAACTTTTCTATATAAAGAGAAACAGGAGATTTTAAAAACAAGTGATAAGGAAGGAAATATTGTGGAGCTTATTTTTGAAAATGGACCCGACTTTTCTTCTTTGAAAGCAGATGAGGTTTTATTGAAAGATGAAAATAATATTCCATATGCTATTTCTATAAAAAATAACTATTTTTTTGCAGCACACCCAGAAGGAAGCGTACATTACCAGAAAGATCCGCGCACGTTTTCAGGAGCAAAATTTTTTTACACGCTTTTAGAGGGACTTTAAAAAGGGTATTTATTTTTTTCTATCCCCAGTTTTTTGCGAGAAATAAAGGTATTTTCTTATAATTTTTATAGATATGAAAAAACTTATTTTTTTCACAAGCATTTTAATTATTGCCGGTATTTTTATGGCGCAAAGCGTATCAGCGCAATCTGCGCCTATTTGCACAGATTCTGCGGGACATGTCGTATGGCCTGAAACGGGTCAAAGCGGACAAATTCCAATGGGAAGCGCAAGCTCTAACTCTTTAACAAAATCAGGCCTTACGATTTCAGGAGGAAAGCTGTATCTAAACGGTACGGAAATTGGCGGAAGTGTTGCAAGTTATTGGACATTATCAGGAAGTAATATTTATAACAACAATTCAGGCAATGTCGGAATTGGAACAACTAATCCCGGAGGATGGAAATTGGCAGTAAATGGACAAACCTACACATCCGGTAATTTGCGTACTGACGGAAACATGTATATTGATGGGAAAGTAGTGATAGATGACAACGCTGGTTGGCATCGTGCGTATGGAAGTACCGGTATATACTTTGCAGATCACGGCGGCGGATGGTATATGGCAGATGATACCTGGATTCGCGCGTACGGCAATAAATCAATTCTTATAAGTGGTTGGGTATCAGCGGCAACAGGAATAGTAACAAAAGAAATTTATTCAGGAGGAGTGGGGGGTGTTGTCTATAATCCTATTCGTATGCGAAGTAATGCATGGAGTGGTGGAGCATCTACAAAGGCAATAACGCTCACAACCTATAATACATCGGGGTCATCAGACGCTTTAGAAAAAATTGCGGTATATAGCGGAGATACGGGAAATATTTTTTTAAACCCATCAGGAGGAAATGTTGGGATCGGCAATGCCGCCCCAACTCAAAAGCTTGATGTTTCAGGAAATATCAAAGCAAGCGGAACAGTTACGGGATCTGATGTGTGTACTGCAGGCGGAAAGTGTTTAAGCAATTCCGTTAATGCTCCCAGTAGTTGGAATCCGAATGCCTTAACTAAATGGACGGATAGTGGAGGGTTTACAAGTAGTCGCCTTGAAGAAGAGGGACAAAATAGATTAACGCTCAATCAATTTTATGCAGGAACCGATAAAGGACTTCGTATTGTTGGGCCGCAGGGAGATTATGTAGATATTGGATCTGCTGGTATTAATGTTGTCGCAGGAAGAAATAATGCAGGGGGAAATCTTATTATCGCTCGAACAGGAGGAAATGTTGGGATTGGAAATATTACTCCAACAAAGAAACTTGATGTTGTAGGAGATATTCGAGCGTCAGGAGATATCTGCACAACCGCTGGAAAATGTTTGAGCACAGCAGGATCGGGAACAGGAACTGTAGGTGGATCAGGAACTGCAAATGCTATTCCTAAATGGACAAGCGCAAGCGGATTAGGAGACAGTACTATTGTTCAAGGATCTGCGGGAAATACGACAATCAGCGGACAATTGGATAGCGTTTTTTCGCTCAATAGAACTGGCGGAGCGGGAGGAAACTATTATAACTATATGCAATGGATGCGAAGCGGAAATCGGCTATGGTATTCTGGAATGGACTCAAATGGACAGTTTATTATTGGTGCTGATTCTGATGCGCCGGTAAAAAATGTTTCCATTTCGGGTGCAAATTTGACTGTTGGAGGAAGTGTGGCAGTTGCCGGAAATGTAGCAGCAAATGGAGGCGTTGTTATTGACGGAAAAACCGTTATAGACGATGGAGCTGGTTGGCATCGCGCGTATGGAAATACGGGAATCTATTTTGCAGATCATGGTGGCGGATGGAACATGGAAGATAGTACCTGGATTCGCGCGTACGGAGGGAAATCAATATTTACATCAGCAAACATGCAGGCAAACGGAACCATAACTTCAGGCGGAAATATCACCGCAGGAGGAAGTGTTACCGCAACGAAGTTTTGTTTTTCTGCAACAAACTGTATCACGAGTGTTCCGTCTCAAGAATCGGGATGGGTAAAAGTTGGAAATATTGCACAAACTAAACTTGGAGCTGAGGGTGTAAATACTGTTCAAATCAAAAACACCAGCGGAGCACTGATTTTGCAGATTTCAGAGGAATAAAAAAATAAACCCACACGTAAATAGCCCCCTAAAAGAGGGCTATTTACGTGTGGGTTATCCACTTTGACATATTTTATAAAAAGGGCTATAATATAAATACATCCTGAATCCGCCTATGCTCTCCAAAAGAGCTTTGGCGAGGCAACGGAAAAAAGCGGACCCTACGATGAAAATCAAAGGGAGCACTCTAAAGTACATAGGCTCGCCTTTGTCCTTTCGGGGACTTTGGCAGGCAATGGAGGAAACGCATGAAGCGGCATGGCATCGCGGCGCTTGTCGCCATCGTACTTCTCCCCTTCGTCGCTTCGTGCGGCGGTGGGGGAGGTGTGTCTACGCCCCCCAACAACAATGGGGGCGGTGGTGGAAACACCACGCCGACGCCCAACACTCGGGCAGAGGCGAATCCGACGCGGGTTCAGTCCGGTCAGATCTCTGTCGTGCAGGTGGTTGACGCGCAGGGCACTATCACCGGAGCCAACGGGAACTGGCAGCAGATCCCTGGCAGACCCGGCGGCACGTTCAACCCGGACATTAGCTCGCCTCGCGTGCAGTGGACCGCACCCGCGGTCGTCACCAGCACCGAATTCGAGCTGAAGTGGAGAGGAGAGTTGATCATCACGTTTGAGGTCACCACCTCGACGGGAAGATCAACAGTGCCGGTGTCCACGACCGTGGATCGGTCGGTGCGCGTGACGGTTGACCCTGTAAACGTTACACCTCCGCCGGATACCACGAACCCCGTGGTCAATGTCGGAAACGACATCGTCGTGACCGACAATGACAACAACGGCAGTGAGGTCGTCAGTATTACCGGCGGTGTCTCTGACAACGTCGGAGTGGTCAGTAGTCAGTGGAGCGAAGACGGCAACGTCATCAGCAACACTGCGTCACTGAACAACTCCTTCGGAGTCGGGGTGCACCAGTTGACTCTCATGGCTACCGATGCCGCGGGCAACAGTGGTACTGACTCGGTCGTCGTCACGGTCAACGCCGGACAACCCCCTCAACCCCAGATGACGGTGCGTGAGTTCCTACAGCAGTACGCTACGGAGAACGGGCGTATCGTTCGCTGGGGAACCAAGGCGACTGGGACATACCAAGGTCCCTTCAGCGCACGAGTGCAGGTACGTGTTGCGCCAAGCGCGGCGCAGTACTTGCAGGTGATCCGTGATGGGTGCCAACTCTGGACCGACGCGGTCGGGATTGAGTTCGACGTCGCCCTGACGCCGGACGAAGCTCCCAACCTTCGTCGTGGAATCGTGCTTGTTACTGGGCACTTAGACCAGGATTCCGGAACTACGGCAGACTGCTAT
>LCBW01000013.1 GCA_000997465.1 Parcubacteria group bacterium GW2011_GWC1_41_7 | reverse complement strand
AAGGACTTCGGCTGAGCAGTTCGACTGTCCTGAGCAGATTCGACAAGCTCACTGTCCTGAGTTTATCGAAGGACTCACTGTCGAAGGACTCAGTCGAAGCCTCGAACCATTAGCTCTCCGGAGCTTCGATTGTTGCAGAAAATCATTGATCTTGTCAAGTGCGCTTTCTGGTGTAAATCTAGCTTGACAAAAACAGATTTGATGGTTAATGATAGAGATAGTATTTTTGGGACCAAACAAGGGAGGTGATGAAAAATGAACACAGCAGGCATAGTTGCATCGATCATTGGAAATTTCCTGACCGGTTTTGCTTTGTATTTTCCCAAATTTTTAGCCGGTTTATTATTGCTGCTGGTCGGAGTCTTTATTGCCAATTTTGTCTGGTCAGTTATTATTGGCTTTTTTAAATTGTTAAATTTTGAAAAATGGTCTAAAGAATCCAGGCTTACTTTTGATGTAAATGTATGGCCAAAATTGATTGGCGAACTGTTTCGTTGGAGCGTTCTGATCTTATTTTTAGTTTCAGCGGTTGAAACCTGGGGTATGCGAAAAGTGGGTGATGTATTGAATCAATTATTACTATATTTACCCAATGTATTTGTGGCAGTAATTATGGGTTTGGTCGGAGTAGTCGTGGCTAATTTGGTTTATGATTTGGTCAGACATAGCGCTAAAAGTTTAGGTGCCGTCTCATCCGGCAGTTTGGCCAGTTTAGCCAGATATGCCATATTGGTATTTACCGGATTAGTGGTGTTACACCAATTGGGGGTAGCAGCAGATCTGATCAGAATTTTATTTACCGGAGTAATAGTTATGATCGCCTTAGCCGGAGGATTGGCATTTGGCCTTGGGGGCCAGGATGCCGCTCGCGATATCATCGCAGGAATTCGCCGCGAAATGAAAGACTAGCGCTTTGGAGTTATATAGATATTTAAATTAGTAAATTTGTCAAATAGGCCACTCCGCTTCAAGCGGAGTGGCCTATGCGTTTTTAGAGTTGACTTGATGTATTGTTTTCTGATATAATTCAGCTACGAAAAACAACGGTTCATAAGACGAACTGGTGTTCTATTGTTGACGATAAAATGCGGACGTTACAAAGTAATGTACGCAAGAATGCGGACGTTACAAAGTAATGTACGCATTGTGAATGACTGATCGCTACAATTTTTCATAAGATGTAAAGACGTCAACATGTATTCACATGTAGCATGTAAACAAACGCGTGCGTTGCATAGCAATGTACGCATCAACAAAAATTGCACTCTTAGTGAATCCTATGTAGGGTAAAGCTAAGAGAAGATAAAAGAGGTTACAGGCTAAAGGTGGATGCCTTGACACGAAAAGGCGATGAAGGACGCGGTAAGGCGGCGATATGCTTGGGGGAAGTGCCTAACAACTTTTGATCCCGAGATTTCCGAATGGGGCAACCCGATTGCGGTGAACCGCAATCGATCAACGCTTAAGCGTTGATCGCGTACCCGGTGAAGTGAAACATCTCAGTAACCGGAGGAATAGAAACCAATATGGTATACCCTAAGTAGCGGCGAGCGAAATGGGTCCAGCCTAAACCGTATATCCCCTTAAAAGGGTGTGCGGGGTTTATAGGGGGAAAGCGATCTCTTGCTTTGCATGTGTTCCCTTAAACAGGAATGTATGCAAAGTTTGAGGGGTTGGTTACAAAATAAATTTTTAGCTGAACGATTTTGGAACAAACGGCCAAAGGAGGTGAAAGCCCTGTAAGCGAAAAAAATTTATCCAATCTGCTTTCTTTCCTGAGTACCTCGGCGACAGAACGCGTTGAGGGAATATCCCAGTATTGCCTGGGAAGGCTAAATACTTTTCGTGATCGATAGAGGACAAGTACCGCGAGGGAAAGGTGAAAAGCAGTCCGGCGAGGACAGTGAAATAGAACCTGAAACCTTTAGCTTACATAGAGTTGGAGCCCTAAGTGCCGCAAGGCGCGGGGTGACAACGTGCCTATTGAAGAATGACCCGGCGAGTCTTTGTATGTTCTTTGTCTAAGGGCAGTCAAGCCCGCAGGCACAGCGAAAGCAAACGTTAATAGCGTGAAATAAAAAGAGCATGCGAAGGACCCGAAGCTGGACGATCTTACCATGACCAGGGTGAACCAGTCGTAAAAAGCTGGGAAGGCCCGAACCGGTAGGCGTGACAAAACCTTCGGATGAGTTGTGGTAAGCAGTGAAAAGTTAATCGTGTTCAGTAATAGCTGGTTCTCCTCGAAATAGTTTTAGGACTAGTGTCTGCTCGTGAAGTACGGGGGGTAGAGCACTGATTGGTTGGTGCAGGGCTTGCCCAGCTAACCATTCAACCTCCGAATACCCGTTCTTTTATGCAGGCAGTTAGTACTTGGGGGATAAGCTCCAGGTACGAGAGGGAAACAACCCAGATCACCTGCTAAGGTCCCTAAATCTTGATTAAGTGGGAAAGGCTGCTCTTTCTTTTAGACGGTTGGGAGGTTGGCTCAGAAGCAGCCACCCTTTAAAGAGTGCGTAACAGCTCACCAACGGAAAGGGAGGGTGCCGAAAATGAAAGGGGCTAAATCAAGTACCGAAGCAGTGAATGCGCAATATCTTCGGATGTTGTGCGTGGTAGAGGAGCATTCCATACTCGACTGAAGCGGGATCCGCGAGGGCCCGTGGAGGGTATGGAAGAGAGAATGCCGGGATGAGTAACCGCAATTTCGTTGAATAACACGAAACGCCGCAAGCCTAAGGTTTCCTTGGCAATGTAAATCAGCCAAGGGTTAGGCGGTCCTAAGGTGATGGCATATGCCGCAGCCGATGGACAGCTAGTTAATATTCTAGCCCCACAGTGCGTAAGCGATGGAGTGACGGAGGAAATGACCTTCTGGGTCTTAATGGTTTGATCTTGATGCCGGTGAGATTGGATACTTTGGTAAATCCGGGTATCTGCGTTCAATCGCAACTCTCGTGCCGGAGTCAGAACTTTATCCCACGGGATGAGGGACAGAAGAGAAGAGCCTTCCAAGAAAAACTTCTAAGCGTTGTATACGCATTGTGTCCGTACCGCAAAACCGACACAGGTAGGCGAGGCGAGTAGCCTCAGGCGAACGAGTGAAATGTCTCTAAGGAACTCGGCACACAAGCGGGCGTAACTTTGGGATAAGCCCTGTCGTGCCTAGCGCGATCGCAGCGAAAGACTCCCTAGCGACTGTTTATCAAAAACACAGCTCCCTGCTTAACTCCAAAAGAGGAAGTATAGGGGGTGACACTTGACCAATGCCGGAAGGTTAACGGCGGGATGTGGTTGTGCGGCTTGCCGTATGACTGCGTACCTGCTTAAGCCCCGGTCAATGTCGGCCCTAACCCTGAGGGTCCTAAGGTAGCGCAATTCCTTTTCGGGTAAGTTCCGAAGCGCATCAAAAGTGTAACGACTGGGGAACTGTCTTAGAGACATGCTCGGTGAAAAT
This sequence comes from Parcubacteria group bacterium GW2011_GWC1_41_7, assembly GCA_000997465.1. GTDB lineage: Bacteria > Patescibacteriota > Minisyncoccia > UBA6257 > HR35 > LCBW01. The sequence continues at coordinate 15,689 of LCBW01000013.1, read as the reverse complement.
TCAATGCCCGTGAAAATGCGGGCAACTGGTGGCGGGACGAAAAGACCCTAGGAGCTTTACTGTAGCTACTTATTGTCTTTGGTTAAACTGTGCATAGCGTAGTGAGGAGGATTTGAAGGTGTGCTTTCGGGCGCGCTGGATCCGACAATGGAACACTCACCATATTTTGGTCAAAGACTAACTTCATAGTGAACCTATGGAAAACAGTGGGTGGTGGGCAGTTTTTCTGGGGCGGAACCCTCCTAAAGAGTAACGGAGGGGTTCAAAGGTTGGCTTATCTTGGATGGAAACCAAGATCAACGTGTAAGGGCATAAGCCAGCTTAACTGCGACACTGACAGGTGAAGCAGAAGCGAAAGCTGGACCTAGTGACCCGACGGTCCTTTGTAAGAAGGCCGGAGACAACGGATAAAAGCTACCCTAGGGATAACAGGCTAGTGAGATCCGAGCGTCCCCAGCGACGATCTCGCTCGGCACCTCGATGTCGGCTTACCCTAGCTCGGGGCTGTAGAAGGTCCCAAGAGTCGGGCTGTTCGCCCGTTAAAAGGGTTCGTGAGCTGGGTTCAAACCGTCAATTGGCGGCCTATGAGAGTAATCTCATATGGAAAAAACTGACTCATATCGATGAAATCCTAATGACACTTGCAAGGCAACCTGTCGTGTGTTAGGATAATATCGAGGGAAGTCGTACGTCCTCGCAAAACACCAATGCGTCTAAAAGAAACCGATAAAGCATATGTTGCAGGATTTTTGGATGGAGACGGAAGCATTTATGTGCGTATCAAACCAAATAAAAGTTACCGTTTCAAATTCCAAATTGCGCCATCTGTTGTTTTCTTTCAATCAAAAGAAAACAAAAAGTTTTTGCAAAGTATTCAATGCCTACTTGGCATAGGAAATATACGAGAGCGAAAAGATGGTATATGTGAACTTATGATTCAACGCGAGCACGAAATAATTTTGCTACTACGTCAGATTGAAAAATATCTGAAACTGAAGCGGAAACAAGCGCAGCTCATTGTAAAAATATTAGATCAAAAGCAATCGGTAAAAACAGGACATGACTTTGTGCAACTTACTGCATTGATAGATAGGTTTGAAAAACTGAACTATTCAAAAAAACGTAAAATTTCAGCACAAGTGGTTCAAGACACATTGGAAGCAGAGGATTTATTGACCCCGTAGAGACTTTCCCCGTAAAGGGGAGGGGTTTTCTGAAAAATCAGAAAGCCAACACGTCAGTCCCCATTTCTGTATAGAGATGGGTGGTGGTATAGTCCATACTTTTGGTAACAAAAGATCAATAAATGCGTGAGACAGGTTGGTCTCTATCTGCCATCAGCGTCTGGAGATTTGAAGGAAGTTGGCCCTAGTACGAGAGGACCGGGCTGAGCTGACCTCTGGTGTATCGGTTGCATTACCAAGTGCACCGCCGAGTAGCTAAGTCAGCATGGGATAAGCGCTGAAAGCATCTAAGCACGAAGCCCACCCTAAGATAAGATCTCTTCTTGTCGCAAGACAAGAGTTTTCGTTGAAAACAAAGAAACAAAAGCTTCGGCCGGAGTTTCTGAGTTTGATGCGGGAATAATCTCCCCAGAAGACGACTGGGTATATAGGCTCTAGGTAGAAGCGCTGCAAGGCGCGTAGCCAAGGAGTACTAATGAGAGCATCTCTTTTATCTTCTCTTAAGTTTATCTTGCCAAAGTTGCGCAGTTGCAACGAAGGTGGATTGTCTTACATCTGTATATAATTAAAAAACGCCTGATATATCGGGCGTTTTTTGGTTTTTAAAAAATTTGGTATACTTTAGTTGTTATGCAAACGAGACGTCAGTGGTTTTCATTTTATTTTTTTACCAAAACCAAAAAGCGGCGCTCATTTTGTATATAAATAACAAAAGGTAAGGATTAAAAAATAAGTAAAAAAAACGGCGCCACAGAGCGCCGATTTAGTTTTTATACAGAATATACTGCTCAAAAACCGATTGTCGCTTTGCTTCGGCGGCAAAGCGCAATCTCGTATCTCGGTTATTTTACTCCTCGTTTTACTCGGAGACCAAGCTAAAATAATCTCCGATGCGTTTTTTTGCAGTATATTCTGCGTAAAAACATAATAAAAATATAAAAGGTTTTCGCTAAGATGTAATGACGCGCAAAATCATATCTTAGGGGAAGCTCAAATAGTACGCTATATACCATAAGGAGGAATTGAGCCATGGAAGGATCAGTAGAAGTTCGGCAAGTCCGCGACTACGGGAAGCGCCCCGAACAAGGGAAAGTCGCAATCGCAGTTCGCATGAACGGTCACGGGTACGGAGAGTACGTCTGTTTGGAAAGTGATCTGCGGGATCACCATTAGGCAGTACTTGGCGTGATCTTCGCGGATCGCAATGGTGGAAGCGGCATCGCAAGGATCGCAACTCTCCTCTTCGACCACACCGACAGGGGGCACGAGCACCAAGTGCTTCACCTCAACGGTCACGGCCAGTCTTCGCCATAGCTTCGGCCTGGTAGGGAATGCCTTCAGGCAACCGCGGCACGGCTTATGGATACAACGCCGTAGCCGCGTTTTATTTGGTGAAAATAAACAATAAAACATATCCACAAAATACTTTACAGCGGTACAGAAGTGTGCTATACTTATAGCACTGACCGGAGGAGCATGCCTGATGAAACGGGCGCGCGACTGGATCAGAGCTTGACAATAAGTGTCGTCGCAAGACGACTGGCGGCTTGAGCCAAATTGAATCAAGCGGTGCTCGCTACTCACGTTAAGTCCCAAGGTTATGACCGCGGGCAAAGGGGGGTGCGGAAACGATCACTTTAGTAGAGCTTGCTCGAAAAAGCAGAGTCACCGACCCCCATTAAATTGCCTTAAATTTTATAATCCTTACAATATATTCATGTGTGGTAAAATAACGGTAAATTATTGAAAAATCAAAAGTCAAAAGCAAAGGGCAAAAAATAGGTTTAAAAGTAAAAATTTTTATACTTATTTTTAACCTTTAACTTTTTACTTATATACAATGTCTGGTCATTCACACTGGGCTACGATAAAAAGGAAAAAAGCGTCAAACGACGCAAAAAAAGGGCAAACTCTCTCAAAATTGATGGGTGCGGTATATGTTGCCTTGCGTTTTGGCACAAATCCAGCAAATAATTTATCTCTCAAATCGGCTATTGAAAAAGCAAAAACAGGGGGTGTGACGCAAGATACTATTGACCGAGCGCTTTCGCGCGCAGCAGAAGAGAAGGCGCTTGAAGAGGTTGTGTATGAAGTATATGGCCCCTCAGGCATTGCAATTTTAATTCGCGCATACACCGACAATAACAATCGTACCTTTAACGAAATAAAGCATATGGTGTCAAACTACGGCAAAATGGCAGAGCCGGGAACGGCAAAATGGCTTTTTGAGGAAAAAGGGGTGATTGCAATTGCAAAAACAGATTTTCAAGAGAGTTTTGGGGATGAGCTTATTGGCGTAGGGCTCGAAGATTATCGCGAGGATGACTCCATGAAAGATGGAGGTCCCGCCGAAGGCGGTGGAGAGGAAGTAATCCTTATTACTGATCCAAAGTCCTTTTTCGAAGTAAAGACTGTACTGGAAAAGAAAGGTGTTAAGGCAACATTTGATGAGCTTCAGTTTCTACCTAAAAATGCGGTTGAAATAAGCGAAAATGATAAGGAGCAACTGCAAAAACAAATTGACAAATTTTTAGACAACCCGGATGTTTCTCAGGTGTTTTCAAATATAGCGTAAATTTCAAAAAAACATTTTGCCAGGCAACCGGATACAATTTTATTTATGATGTACTTGGTTTTTGTAGGTAGAGATTTACACATAATTGTTGACTTTTATAGTATTTTCCGTATGATTGTTGCATATACCTAGTTTATGCAACCGCCGAAGGCGTATCAGTTGCATATACCTAGTTTATGCAACCGCCGAAGGCGTATCAGTTGCATATACCTAGTTTATGCAACCGCCGAAGGCGTAGGGTATACATATTTTTGGCACGTTCGTGCCGGTCGTATTAAGGAGAAACATTCACATGAAAACTTTTCTTTTAACGTCCATGCGTGGCGACGAAGAAGCCGATGAACTTGATATCGATGAAGAATTGGACGACGAAGAAGAATTGCCAGGAGATGATTCAGATGATGAATTATCTGATGATGATTTAGTGGAGGAGGAAATGGATGAGGATGATTGGGGAGATGATGATTGGGATGATGATGACAAGGAAGAAGAATAGTCATTTTTCGTTTTAAACTTTAATACTAAAAATCCCCCAAAAGATTTCTTTTGGGGGATTTTTAGTCAGGAAAGAAAGCGTACAAGAGGAAAATTTTTGTTTACAATAAAGAAATGAAAAAGAAATCGGAGATTATATTTTCGCTTTACGCAAAAAAATTGAGCTCAAAACGTCTTGCTGAAAGCTTCATTCAAGAAGTTCTAGTTCCCATTTTAGGGGAGGGAGGATCTGTGGCTATTCTTTTTTCTGGTCATTTAGGAGCGGGAAAAACACAAACCATTCAATGGATGGCGCGGGCTTTGGGAATTACCGAAAGACCAAAGAGTCCGACCTTTACTCTTTGGCATACGCATACATTTACGGTAAAAAATAAAGTGTGTGTCCTTCATCACGTTGATGCATATCGCTTGAAAGATCCGAGAGAATTATTTTCATTGGATCTAAAAAAAGCAATACAAAGGCCTAGCACACTTTGTTTTATTGAATGGGGAGATTTATTGCAGAGCGCGATGCCCAAACCTTTTTTGCTTTGGCATATTGACGTAAAAGAAAAAAATACAAGAGAAATTACTTGCACACTTTATGACTAAACGCACGATCGTGCGTTTAGTCATAAAAGATATATATAAAAAATCACATGGATACAAAGCAGCGCACAATTATTTTAGATACGCACGCGCTTATTCACCGGCTGTTTCACGCGCTTCCTGTGTTGTCAAATAAAGCGGGTCAGCCGACCAACGCGGTGTATGGAGTTACCAATATACTGCTGAAAATTTTACATGAGTATGATCCAAAGCATATTTTTGCTTGTTTTGATCGGCCCGAAACCACCGAGCGCAAAAAAATATACGATGCGTATAAAGCAACGCGTGCTCCTGTTTCAGATGATTTAAAAAGCCAGTTTCCAATTGTGCATAGCTTGATGCAAAAATTCAATATTCCTATTTTGGAAAAACCCGGGTATGAGGCAGATGATCTTATTGGATCGCTCGTTGCGCAGCTTCCCAAAAATGAAAAGATCATGATTGTGACGGGGGATTTTGATACTGCACAGCTAGTGGAAGGGGAGCGGGTACAGCTGCTCATTTTAAAAAAAGGAATAAGCGAAGTTGCAGTATATGATGAAAAGGCCGTGCAGGAGCGGTTTGGAGTTGGACCGCAGTATGTTGCGGATATTAAAGCTCTTCAAGGAGACGCATCAGACAATATTATTGGATTGCCCGGCGTGGGGCCTAAAAAAGCCGCGAATGTAGTACAGCAGCTTGGACACATTGAAAATATTATTGCGCACGTAGATGATATTGCAGATAAAAAAATACAAGAAGCCGTAAAAGGCAGTAGTGACACGTTGCGTCTCAATAAAGAACTTACGACCATTGCGACGGACATACACGTAGATATTCCAAAAGGAGAATATAGGGGATATGATAGCGCGATTCTTATTTCATTTTTGCAGGATCTTGGATTTTCATCTATTGTAGAGCGTCTGAAGAAAAAAAACACTGAATCCTTTCAAAAAAATAGTATGCATGTTGAAAAAGAGATATATGAATATTCAAGCAATATTGAAACATTTCAAAAAAGCCTTAATCAAGTGGTACGCCTGAGTATATGTATGGACGGCGATCACATTATGGTTTTTTCCGATGCGCTGTATGAGTTACCAAAAACAAAAAAATATGCGCAGGAAATTCTTGCATTACAAAAATCTTTATGCGTCTATGATGCAAAGGAGTTGCTTAAATGCGCAGAAGAAAGGACGCATACTGCAGATGACTATCCGTTGCTGTTTGATGCAAAAATAGCATTTGCATTGATTCACTCAAACAGGTATCGCGCAAGCATTGCTGATGTGGTATTTGAATATACGGATATTCAAGCAAACAGCGACGAGGAAGCGCAGGCATTCTTTCTCATACATGCTGCGCATATCCAAAAAAAATTAGAGGAGAACATAGGAGAATTGAATGTAACACAGGTGTATGATATCGAAAAAAAAGTAATTCCGGCGCTTGCGCGCATGGAACAAAATGGCATGTGGTTTGATACGGCATCTTTGGAAATTTTTAAAAAAATGGTGCAGAAAAAATTAGAAGCGCTTCAAAAGCGCATTTATGCAAGAACTGGAGAATTCAATATCAGCTCTCCTGCGCAACTGCGAGAAATTCTTTTTGAAAAATTAAAGATATCGCCAAAGGGTATGCGTAAAACCCCAAAAGGAGAAATTTCAACACAAGAAGAGGAGCTTGGGAAAATAGAAAACGCACATCCAGTAGTGAAGGATGTGTTGGAGTTTCGAAAGCTCAATAAAGTGCTTACCACCTATACCGATTCGCTTATTTCTAGCGTAAACCCTAAAACCGGTCGTATTCAAACACACGTTGAGCAGATAGGGACCGCAACGGGTCGGATATCGTCTTTAGAGCCAAATCTACAAAATATCCCCATTACCGGCGATTTAGCGCGTGAAATTAGGGCGTGTTTTCGAGCAGAAGACGGATATATGTTTTTGGGAACTGATTATTCGCAAATTGAGCTTCGATTGACCGCGCATTTATCGCAGGATGAAAATTTAATGACGGCATTTCAGGCGGGCTTAGATATCCATTCCACAACCGCAAGGCTTTTATTTGGATCGGATGAGATGGAACAGCGCAATAAGGCAAAAGCCGTAAATTTTTCCATTATGTACGGGACAACTGCCAGTGGGCTCAAAGACCGCTTAAAAATTTCACATCGAGCGGCGCAGGAGATGATAGATGCGTATTTTCAAAAATTTCCCGGCGTCAAAAAGCTTATCGACGAACTTATAGAGCGCGCGAAACAAAAAGGATACACAGAAACACTCTTTGGGAGAAAGCGACTGATTCCGGAAATACACTCAACCTCGTTTCGTGAAGTTGCACGCGCACGGCGCATGGCAATCAACGCACCTATTCAAGGGCTCAATGCCGACATTATTAAAAAAGCAATTTTTGAAATAGATAAACGCTTCATTGAAAAAAAATGGTACCCAGAGTCCGCGCGCATCGCCCTGCAAGTATATGATGAGCTTATTTTTGAGGTGAAAGAAGATATAATAAAAGAAGTAGAGCAGGAAGTGAGGGCGATAATGGAACAAATAATGGTTCTCTCGGTCCCTTTAAAGGTAAACACCCATATTGGTAAAACACTCGCTGATCTCAAATAGTACATGGCTTTTTTACGCAAACAATCTGAGCCTCAAGGGGATACATTTACATCATTAAATGTTCTTTTTCAATCTCTTCATGATGCGGTTGTAGTATATGACGAGAATCTGCGCATTATTTTTGCAAACGAAAGCTTTGAAAAATTTGTTGAATTTCCCTTACACGAGCTTAAACATATCCCCATAGAGCCGTCTCTTTTGAAAGATGCTCGGCATTTTTGTTTGGGAATGGTGTTTTTTCCGTCAATTGCAGCAAAAAATATCACCCTTTTGCAGCAAAAGCCCATTTCGGTTGCGCGTATTGAAATTCAAAATCCTAAAGAACTGCACTTGGTACTTTCAACCTTTGACGTACACGATGGCGGAAAAAAATATCTTGCGCGAGTCATTTTTGATAACACGCAAAATATCAAAAAAGAAAAAGAAATCATAGAATTTTTAAATCTTGCCGCGCATCATATCAGAACTCCATTAAGCGAAATTCAATGGGCGCTTGAGTCAATTGCAACCGATACGCTCTCTGCCGAGGATAAAGAAATTTTTCAAAAAACACGATTGACTATCAAAAATACCCTGATGCTTGCGGAAGGAATTTTGATGAGCATAAAAGTTGACGAAGGGCGCATTCAAACGTTTGAAGAAAAAGCAGATCTTGAAATCCTAATTCAGGACTTGAGAATTATGCTTGATGAGGTGCTATCCGAAAAAAATATTACTTTTTCGTTATTGGTTGATCAAAATGTAAAAACCTTTACGCTAGATAAAAAAATCTTGTCCGTGTGTTTATTTAGTCTACTTGAAAATGGAGCGCTTTATAATAGGCGAAACGGAACGCTGGAAGTGCGAGCGCGGAAAACGAACAGAAAAATATGTTTGAAAAATATTTTCGTGGGACAAAGGCACGCGAAATCAAGCCGCAAGGTTTTGGGCTGGGAATTTACCTTGCAAAAAAACTTATTGAAACAATAGGCGGCTCGCTTCGGCTGGAGTCAAAAGAAGGAGAGGGAACGACGTTTTTTATACAAGTGCCCTATAAATAATATTTTTCAAGGATTGGTTTATTATTTACACTATATATTCAGCGACACCTTCGATATTCCCCAGCGAGGAATATCTCAATTGTCGTCGCGCTTCGCTCGCTCGCATAAATGCTCGCAACCGTGCCCGCTTTCGCGCTCCTCGAGTCGCTTCATATATGGTGCTTATTCATAAAAAATATTATGTATGTGTTTGAATAAAACAAAAGGCGCTGAGATATAATAAAGCTATGAAAATAAGTGAATTTAAAGGAAGTTTTTTTGAGATTGGGAAACAACAGGGGGCTATTTATAAAAAAAATGGCATGAGTTTCAATACAGTAAAAATTGACCCTGTTTTGTATAAAAATCAGCATGCAGTATATAAAAAACACTACCCACAGTTGCTGGATGAATTTAAAGGAATGGCGCAAGGAGGAAATTTTGACGAAGAAAAATTAATCTATTATTTTATAACGGGTGAAATTTTTTATTTCAAAAACGAATTTAGATTGGATAAAGCATGTACTATTTTTGGGTATAAAAAAGGGAATAATGTGTATGTAGGCAGAAATTACGACTGGCTCCCTGAAACCGAAAACATATTTGAAGTGTATAAGGCTATGAATCCGGAAGTGAATTCTTTTATCGCAGTAACTGATATGGGAATTAGCAATCCCGCAACCGCAAAACCAAAATACTTTTTTTATAACACGGATGACGCCATAAACAGTAAGGGATTATTTATTGGGTTAACTTTTGCTTATTTAGATCAATGGTCTTATGGTATCTCTTGTATTCATATGACAAAGCTTATTGCTGAAAATTGTGAAACAGTAAAAGAAGCATTGGAAGTTTTTAAAAAAACTCCGTTGTGCTGTCCGAAAAATTTCTTTATAGCCGACAAAAATGGAGATATGGTAGTTGTTGAGCATGCCGCAAAAAAATTTAAAATTTTGTATCCAAAAGAGAATATATTGATACAAACCAATCATTACGTTGACGAAGAATTGGCAAAAAAGGATATTGTCTTCAAGCAAGTCCCATTTCACAATACATGTATTCGCTATTATGAAACATTGCAAAAAATACAGTTTGAAAAACGGACATTCAGTAGAGAAAGCATTTCGAAAATTTTAAACAGAAAGGGAAGCTATACATGCCAGAATTTCCCTGGCATTAAAACCATTTGGACACTTGCACTTGATATGACAAGCAAAAAGTACAAAATCTACTGGGATCTTTCAAGAAGCAAAAAATCAAAAGAATTGAGTATATGATGGAGTGTAGCATTTGGTCTATAATAGGGAATGATGAGTGAAAAAGAAATAAAAATTGAAAGCCCAAGGGTGCGGTTTGCGCCTTCTCCGACCGGGTATATGCATATGGGATCTGCCCGTACCGCATTATTTAATTTTTTAGTTGCAAAAAAATATAAAGGAACATTTTTGCTTCGCATCGAAGATACCGATAGCGAGCGCTCTTTGCCTGAATACGAAGCAGATATTTTTGAGCAGTTAAGGTGGCTGGGATTGCATCCTGATGAAGAATCGATTCGGCAATCTAGTAGGAGCGACTTATATGAGGGAGTGATCAAGCAGTTGCTTTCTGAAAATAAAGTGTTTCGTTGTTTTTGCGACAAAGCGGAACTGGAAGAAGAAAGACAGCGTCAAATACTAGAGGGAAAGGCGCCAAAATATAAAGGAACTTGTGCGCACCTAACAGAAAATGAAATCCAACAAAAAATAGACGCAGGGTTGCCTTCTGTGATTAGGCTGCGTGTTCCTCCACAAAAAACATCGTTTCAAGATTTGATTCGCGGAGAAGTGAAAGTTGATTTGGACTTGGTTGGCGATTTTGTGATTGCAAAGTCAGAACATCAGCCGTTGTTTCACCTTGCAACACCGGTTGATGATCACTATCAGGGCATTACGCACATTATTCGCGGAGAAGATCATATTCCAAACACCGCAAAGCAGATGATGATATTTAAGGCAATGGGATGGAATGTTCCTGTTTTTGCTCATTTGCCGCTTATTTTAGGAGAGGGAGGAGGTAAAATGTCAAAGCGCCACGGTTCAACAAGCGTGCGCGAATATCGGCAAGCAGGATACCTTCCGGAAGCGCTCAATAACTTTTTGGTTCTTTTGGGCTGGCATCCGAAAGATGATCGGGAAATTTTATCACTAGATAATCTTATTGCACAATTTGACATTGAAAGGGTACAAAAAAAAGGAGCAGTGTTTAACGTTTCAAAATTGCATTTTTTAAACCGGCACTATATGAAGCAAAAAAGTAGCGACGAACTACTTTCACTTGCTGCACTTCCTGATGGTATGTACGAGAAAGAGGGGAAGTATATCGGAAAAAATGGAATACAGCTTACAAAACAAGATCTCATAAAAATTATTGAACTTGGAAAAGAGCGTGCACATACGATCGGAGAATTATTTTCTTCAGCATTGTTTTTATGGGAGGACTTTGACTATGACGCGCAGCTTCTATTGTGGAAAGATTATGGCGCAGAAAAAGTAAGGCTTGCGCTCCAACAAACACTTGCAGTTTTTGAGCAAGCAGATGATGCGTCATGCAAAAATCAAGCAATTAAATTATCGCTTGACGATTTGAGCAGCGATAAAGGTCTTGTGTATTGGCCGCTCCGGGTTGCACTCTCAGGACTCAAGCAATCACCGCCGCCACTGGATATAGTGTCTATTTTAGGAAAAGAAAAATCAATTGAACGTATCAAAAAAGCAATATGCAAATTAAGCACGAAATTCTAAATCCGAAATATAAAAAAATTTTGTAAATTGAAACTTAAGGTTTAAAATTTAATTATGGGAGCATTGTTTCGTCTTATTTTTATATTTTTCATTATTATTGTGTTGTTTGCAATTATTCCGGATAAATTTTGGAATTGGCTGAAACCTTATTTCAATTGGGATTCCTTAAAAGCAACTCTTTTGAAGGGATGGAATAAATTTGCAGAGTTTATAAAAGACATAAGCGGATTTGATATGCGAACAATTGATGATATTATCAGAAGTTGGATAGGCGTTGATGTTGCACAAGTTTGGATAACAGTAAAAGGATTTCTGGCAAACGCATTTTCTCAAACCGCAGACGTATTTAAGTAATCGCGGCGCCGATTAGGTGCCGCAAGCGCAGACCCGAAGGGACTGTACCCGAAGGGACTGTAGCGCTCAATCGCAGCGCCGATTAGGTGCCGCAAGCGCAGACCCGAAGGGACTGTAGCGCTTGCACAGTGCAAAATTAAAATGATTGTAAAATTAAAAAATTATATAAAAAGCCCCTCATGAGGGGCTTTTTATATTTATGAATTTTAAGCTTACAATCTTTTAATCTTATTTCTCCGAGCAATCGCGGCAGGTAGTCATAGCAGGGTCTATTTTGAGCCGAAGTTCCTCAATGGCTTTTCCGCATTTTTTGCATGTTCCATACGTATTTTCTTTGATGCGCTGTAAGGCGTATGCGATTTTATCAAGGCGTTTTTTTACCACTTCTTTCTTAGAAAAAATACCCTGCATTGCCTCATATTGATCAGAGGAATCAGAAATTTCAGTCGATGCTTCATCGCTATTTGATTTTGCGTCTTCCGTGTCTTTTTCAAGCTCTTTCAAAAGCAATTCCAAATCAGTTTTTTCCTTTTCTAGTTTTTCTAAAAATTGCGTTGTATCCATCGTTATCTATAGTATAACCGAAAATGAGGCGTTTTTTAACGCTCGCAATCAAGGGCCAAGAAAGCCCTTCTCATTGCATTGGATCGACAATTTTAAGCTTTTGAACAAGAATTTTAAAGCCCGAAAGGGTTGTACTGACAATAAGTTTGTCGTTATAGATCGCCCAAATGAGCTTATAGTCATCGCTTCGGTACGCAATGCGGTAATCAATTCCTTCAAAACTTTGCGTGACAAAGTATTTTCGCACCCAAGGAGCGCTTGAGAGGTTTCGGTAGATGGGGGAGAGGTCAGAAAGCATGCTTTCTTTATCCCAAAGCCGCATAAATGGGACTACTTTCGTATCATCTGTTATTTGAAACACTACTATGGGAAATTTGCGAGTAAGAGTGTAGTAAAAAAGTATTTCGTAATGAGGGCCAAGCGCGGACCGAAATCCTTGCGCGTATTTTTCTTCAATAAACGAGGGTTTAAAAAAATAGGAACCCATAAATTCATAAGGAGCAACGGTATCTTCAAACAGCGCGCTTGCTAAAGAAATACTTCCCGCGTAGCTTTGTTTTGATAAAAAAGACCCCCATGTTTTTTGAAATGCCCGAGAAGATAAATCACTCAAAGGAAAAGAGAATTTTGCAAAATCAAAAAGCCATATGGTTTCAGTAGTTGCCTTTTGAGCGGGCGTTGGTTGAATTTTTTTTTGCGTTCCGGTTATTTTTGATGAAACCGCAGGAGATTTTGGTTCTTCGGTAATTGTTGGAGTGGTAGTTGCTTTTGGCTGGGGAAGAACTTTTTGTCGGACAGATGTTGCGTGCGTAAGGGTCTCGGAAATTGTTTCTGTGGCAGAGGACAAGGATTGAGGTGAATGAGTTGTGGTTGCAGGCGAGAGAGGGGTTTCAGGGGTTGAGCTTGTAAAGGAGTCGTTCTTCTTTCCAAAAGAAAAAAGAGGATCAGATGCGTTTCCTTCAGTGGGTTGTTGAGAGATGAGTGGCTCTGATTGATCGTTTTTGCTTTTTGAAAATGTTAAAAATACGCCTATTAAAATAGGAACGGCAATAATGACAATAACAATCACGGGAACAATGGAGGAAAATTTAAATCCTTTTTCTTGAGATCCCTCAAATGTAACAACGGTATCAAGGGGAGGGGAAGCGTTTTTCTGTTTGATATCAAAAACACTTCGCGGCTGAAGAGCTTCTTGTTTTGATATGTTTTGAACTGGAATAGTTTCTTCTTCTTGAGGCGTTGATTCAATGTTAACAGGAGGCCTTATTTCAACAGAAAGTCCATCTTGTTTTTGAGGAGGTATAGGGGCGTCTATGATCTCCCCTATATTTTCAGCGGACACATGGGATTCTATTTTTTCAATACTCGGCTCGGGAGGAGCGATAGGAAGATCAGCCATTTTGCTTTGCACAAATGGATGCGTATTGATGGTTCTCTCTTCCGGTTGTTTTTCCAGCAAATCATGCTGAAGAGTTCGAATTTTGAATTTTATTTCTTTACTATCGTTTTGCATCCTTTAAGGATACTGATACTTTTCCGTCTGGTCGTACTTCTTTGACAAGTACGGTAATGACATCGCCAACAGATAAATAGTCAGAAACTTTTTCAACACGCTTGTCAGCAATTTCAGAAATATGCAAGAGTGCGCTCTTACCTCCAGGGAATTCTATGATAGCCCCTACGTCAATAATTTTTGCAACGGTTCCTTCAAGTAAATCTCCCTTTGTCAGTTCCGCTGTCATCATTTTTATACGCTCTTTAACTTCATTGATATTTTCCGGTTTTACGCCAGTGACGTATACGGTTCCATCGTCTCGAATATCAATTTGTGTTTCAGTTTCTGCGGTCATTGATTGAATGGTTTTTCCGCCTGACCCGATTACAAGTCCAATATAGTCAGGATTGATATGGATGACCTCAACAAGCGGAGCGCCTTCTTTGACGTGCGGCCGTGGGGCAGAAATTGCTTTTGCCATAACCTCTAAGATATCAAGGCGTGCTTTTTTTGCAAGGTCTAATGTTTTTTTGATTATTTCATTGGTCAGTCCTTCAATTTTGACATCAAGTTGAATGGCAGTGATGCCGTCCCGGGTTCCCGCAACCTTAAAGTCCATGCACCCAAAATGATCTTCGGGGCCCTGGATATCAGTGAGAAGTTCATAGCGAGTATCAGAGTCGTAGATAAGCCCCATACTAATTCCAGCAACCGGTTTTTTCAGTGGAACGCCTGCGTCAAGTAGGGAAAGGGTAGTTCCGCATACAGACGCCATAGAGGTTGACCCGTTACAAGAGACAATATCAGACACAACGCGAATAGTATAGGGAAATGCAGTTTCTTCTGGAATCATAGGGCGAATCGCTTTTTCAGCGAGTGCGCCGTGTCCAATCTCCCGCCTTCCCGGAGATCCCATTCTTCCGGTTTCTCCTGTTGAATAAGGAGGAAAGTTGTAGTGATGAATAAATCGCTTGAGCCCCTCAAATTCAATTTCGCGGATCCAAAGTTCTTCTCCGGGGCCCGCTAAGGTGGTGGAGCTTAACACGTGCGTTAACCCGCGATAAAACAATCCGGTTCCATGCACTCTTGGGAGCACATCAACTGCGGCCTGAAGCGGACGAATCTCATCAAATTTTCTTCCGTCAGGACGCACCTTTGTGTTAAAGATTTCTTCTTTAAAAGTTTTTTTGATTTGCTGCTGAACCCCGATAAATGTTGCGTCATATTCATCGCCAAGCTCTTCCTTTTTTTCTTCTAGAACCAAAAAGATGGATTGAACGTCCAACTCTCCCTCCTGTTGGCCAAAGAGAATTTTTTTCAGGTCAAATCCGTTATCGGATAAAAATTTTTTTCCTAAATCCGCAGAATCGGCAACGGCAAACGACTCTTTTTCTTTTGAGGCAGTTTCCGCGCAGGTTAAAATTTCTGCGCATATCGCGGTCAATTCTTTTTGTGCCGTCTCGCATGAAGCAACGACATCTGCCTCTTGCGCCTCTATGCCATCAAGCTCAATCATATTGATTTTATTTTTTGTTCCCGATGCAAACATTTTTTGAGATTTGAACTCCTGCAACCGGACCCATCCACTCAATGCCTAAAAACTCAATGGCAATTGATGAGCCGATAAGCCCAAGAAGAACAGGGTCTCTTTGCTGGTCATAAGAAAAGACGGTAATGACAATTTGCAAGTCATACGGGCACCCGGTCAGTGCGGGTCGAATTGAGCGGTCGATCATGCGGCCGTTTAAAGTTGCCGTATCCGATGGTCGTCCTTCGCGGCGCATAAAACGGCTTCCAAAAATTTTTCCGCTTGCCGCGTATTTTTCTTCGTAATTAATGGTGAGGGGGGTAAAATCAAACCCTCCCTTTTTTTCGCCCTTGACGGCAGTAACGAGCACTGTGGTCTCTCCTGATTGCACGAGCGCACTTGCACTTGCGCGCTGTGCCCAATCGTTTAAGGTGACTTTAATATCGGCAGTTCCTGATGTAAATGAATATACTTTTTCCTTCATTTCTTCTGTAATAATAT
>LCBW01000012.1:15834-23834 GCA_000997465.1 Parcubacteria group bacterium GW2011_GWC1_41_7 | reverse complement strand
CCAACGCCAACTGGAACGACAGCACGTTCAAGGTTAACTGGAACAACCCCGACAACCGCAACGACAACTTGCGTTCCCGTATCAGAAGTTTCGGACTAGTATGACTCATCCGAAACGCCGTACGTGCCCGAGGCACGATGCGGCAGTTTCGGCACAAAAGCCCCTTACGGGGCTTTTTGCGTGAGATATTTTTTCCACCCCGAAGTCATTTTTGAGATTTCTTGCAAACTATTTTCAAAAATAAGATAGTCCTTTTGTGTATAGATATTTAATTCTTGTGCAATTCTTATAAAGCGTTTAAGTATTTCAATGTGCACTTGCAGGTTTTGCAAGATTTCAGCCTTTTTAAATTTTTGTAAAAATGCAGCTTGTATAGAATATTCAAGACATTGCATGCATGTTTGTTCAATGTGCGTATGCAGTCCAAAACGATCACGCTTTTGTAATTTTTTTCCCAGCGCATACAGTAACTTGTATAATTGAGTCAAGATATGCACCAAAGGCACTTGAATTTGAGGGGGGGGGGTTACTGGCCATGATTTATATTTGAAAATTATAGCCTTAGAAAACTTATTTTTAGCATGGCAAGAATTTTCCAAAGGAAAAACAAAAAAGCAAGACGTACAACAATTCGCTTTTTCTTTGGAAGATCATATTTTTCAGCTTCACAGAGAATTAAAAGATAAAACATACACGCATCAGCCGTACTATGCTTTCTTTGTGCGCGATCCCAAACTGCGCCATATCCACAAGGCAACTGTGCGTGATCGGGTTTTGCACCATGCGCTCTTTCGTCTATTGTACCCGCTTTGGGACAGGCAGTTTATTTTTGATTCGTATTCATGCTGCGTCGGCAAGGGAACTCACAAAGGAGTATTGCGTTTGCGCAACTTCATAAGAAAAGCAACAAAAAATCATACACAACTGACGTACGCTCTTAAATGTGACATCCAAAAGTTTTTTGACTCTATAGGCCACGATATGTTAAAAGCATTGGTTGCGCGGCGCGTTCAAAATACTAATGTGCTCTGGCTTATTGATCAGATTTTAGACAGCTTTCATACGCAAGATAAGGAAAGCCCTCCTTCGCCAAGGCTACGGAAGGGTGTGGGTATTCCTTTGGGCAATGTCATCAGCCAGCTCTTTGCAAATATCTATCTGCATGAGCTTGATCACTTTGTGAAACACACCGTAAAAGCAAAATACTATCTTCGCTACTGCGATGATTTTGTCATCGTACACCAAGATAAAAAGTATTTGGCAGAGCTTTCAGGCATCATCCAAGAGTTTTTACAACATCATCTTCATCTATCTCTTCATCCGAAAAAAGTTACTATCAGAAAGACAACCCAGGGCGTTGATTTTTTAGGGTATGTGATTTTGCCGCATTATATTGTATTGCGCACAAAAACTAAGCGAAGAATATACAAAAAAATACAGCAAAAAATGAAGAATTTAAACGAAGAGTTTATTTCAGCAGAGCAGTATCATCAATCGGTGCAATCATATTTAGGGGTTCTTAAGCATTGCAAGGGATATAAAATAAAGCAGAGCATTATAGAAATAACAAAAATGAAAAAGCTATAACTCAACTGCTTGGTTTTCTTCCGGAATAATCGCAGGGGTCTTTAAATCTTCGGTTATTTTTGTATGCAAGGCAATTTTTGCATCGGTATCACCGTGCACAATGAAAATATTTTTTAGCGATGACTTTCGAGGCGTGATCCAATCCAGCAGTTCCTGTTGGTCAATGTGCCCGGAGTAGCTTAATATCTGCTCAACGTTTCCTGCGATTTTTATGAGTTCGTCATCCAGCATGATTTCTTTTGCGCCGTCCATGATTTTCCGTCCCGGAGTTTCGGGGCTTTGATACCCGACAAACAAAAGCGTTGTTTTAGGATCTGATCCGATTTTTTTTAAAATATTCATAATGCGTCCCCCCGTAATCATACCCGATCCTGCGATGATAATTTTGGGCTCCGCGGTATCAAATAATTTTTTTTCATCTTCCATACTATACACATGGTGCATATTAGGGCAGGAAAATACATGCTTGTAAAGGAGGTTGTCTTTTGCATGCGCATTAAAATAATCCGTATGTTGTTCGTAGATGTCTGTGACGCGATTTGCAAGGGGACTGTCTAAAAATAGTGGAACCAGAGGAACCTTGCTTTGTTCAATGAGGTCTTGGATATCAAACATAATTTCTTGGGTTCGTTCAACCGCAAACGCCGGAATCAAAAGTGTTTTTTTCTGTGCAATGGTATCTTCAATAATATCTTCCAAAAGATTTCGCCTGCTTCGCGATCGGTCATGGTTTCTGTTTCCGTATGTGCTTTCAGTCACCAGATAGTGCACATCGGGAAGCGCTTCTAAATCGCGAAGGAGTACATTGGGACTATTTCCCAAATCTCCTGAAAATACAACAGATATTCCATTTTCTTCTACTTTTATAAATGCAGATCCTAAAATATGTCCCGCGTCAAAATATTCAATAGTTGCGCCTCCAATAGAGAAAGGTTCATGATACGAAATAGTTTCCCAAAGCGCACATGTTTTTTCAACATGGGTTTTGTCATAAAGCGCTGTATTATCAGTATCGCGCTCCATCAAGCGAACCGTATCGGCGAGTATTTCTTGTGCAAGTTGTTTCGTGGGGAGCGTTGAATAGATGGGCCCCGCAAAGCCGTCTTTTATGAGTTTTGGAATACGGCCGATATGATCAAGATGCGCGTGGGTAATAAGCAAGGCATCAATGGATTTTGGGTCATACGCAAAAGCAATCGCATTGTGCATTTCAATGTCGGATGTTCCTTGGATCATTCCGCACTCAATGAGAATTTTTTTGTTCTGCGTTTCACATAAAAAATTAGATCCGGTCACTTGGCTAATCCCTCCGTAAAATGTTATTTTCATAAAAGAGAAATTGCAAAATTAAAAGATTGCAAGATTTAAGGAGTTGGCGTAATGCATATAATTTTTTAATATTTCCAATATAATTATTATTGTAATGGATAATCACAATGCAATAACGAGAGTTTTGGTTTGGGTTGTGGTAGGGAGTATGATTTTGTATTTTGTGCTTTCCCCCATCGCGTTTATCCGTCCTACCCCAAAAACAACTTCTCCAACGCTTGATCAAGTCATTCCAACCTCAACGCCCTATGGTGCATCTGAAGAAGAGGGAATTCCTGCACAACCGCAAGTAGTATTTCCTGAATTTAATACATCAACTGACCTAAATCAAGAAATCCAAGATACAGAACCTACTCAGTAGCGTCTCTTTACGCAAAGAAACGATTTGCGAACATAAAAGGATCTGATTCAACGATTGAGAAACTATATAGTTCAAGGGCTCCAATGTCGGAGCTCTTTTGCGCACTGCTCCCCCTGCTTATTGCAAACCCCAAAGGAAGTTCATTTTCGCAGGTACGGTAAAAGAACATATTGAAATTTTCATGCAGTTTTTTGTAGGCATACATGATCGTTCCGAGATCTTCTGTGCTTTTTTCAATATTTTTTGCAAAAATATATAATTCATCGTCTTTGTATTGTACAAGAGGAATAATAACTTCTGCGTGGCCATTATTTTTTGCAAGACCGAGCGCTCGGTGAATTTTTTTAAAATCATCCCAGTAGGAATATCCGCATTCTTTTTGATACATGTGCGCCGCTTGCTCCAGCATTGCGCTTCTTCCGCTTACATGCGCAGGATATATAAGCTGAAAATGTGGGTGCAAAATTGTTGCGGCAGACCGATATCCGCTATTCCATAAAACCATGCCGTTTTTAAAACCGCCTGTTTTTTCATCTGCTTTTTGAAACCATGTTTCTGCAAGATTGAAGCATCCTTTGATATCTTGAGGGCCGATATCTTGGGAAAAAGGATTTTTAAATACAACTAAGCTATGGTATTTTTTTACCTTTGCGATATTTTCTGCCGTTGTCCCAAAATCATTTTCTAAGTATCCGAATTCATCAGGGGGCATTTTTTTATGCACATGCTCAAAGTCATCGCGTGTGTCTTTTAAAACAGAAAGATCTTCTGATTTTGGTTTTGGGCGTTTTGATCGCCATGCATTATATGAAATGGACTCTCCGGTCCACTTATTTTTTATGAGCATAATCGTTTGGTGCTCTACGGAGGGATCGAATGTTTTTTGGGCGGCAGGGGGAAGGGTCAGCTGTGCTTCTTCAATTTCAATTTCAAAAATACGATAGAAAAGTTCTTTTTCTTTTTCGCTCAGATTGTTTATTCTTTTTAAAAGCTCATCCATTATCGTTTACGACGTTGCGAGGTACTCCCATTGTTTCGCAATGGCAGCTTGCGGCTTACCGATGTATCGCTACGCGATATCATCGTTGCGTTCGCAAAGCGAACGCAACATTTGCGACGCCGCATCTTTGCGTCGCAAAGTTTTTTAATGTTTACGACCCGTTGTTTTTATTAACTTTTTTTCATCAATAAAAATTTTTTGAGGAATATTAAATGCACTGGGAGATCGCTCTTGCGCCATTTCCACAATAGCGGGGAATCGTTTTATTGCTTGTTTCCAAAGTTCGCTTTCAGCTTTTGAGAATTTTTTAAGTACCAACTCTTCTGCTTTTTTTCTTTGTTTGCCCTGAATGCCAACTCGCAATCTCCAAAAGTTTTTACTTTTGAGCGCGCGCATAACTGATTCAATGCCTTTGTGCCCGGCAGATCCCGCGCCTTGAGTTATTTTTATCCACAAAAAGGGAAGATCTGCTTCGTCATGGATAACCAATATTTCCTCAGGTTTTACTTTCAGAGCTTTTTGCAGTTCTGCCGCGGCTTTTCCGCTTTCGTTCATAAAAGTAAGGGGGGTCGCTATTTTTATTGATCCGATTGCCTCATATTGACTGAATTTAAGTATTTTGGGGTTTTGAAAAAATTGGTTTATAAGCGATTTTCCAAAATTATGCCGTGTTTGCGCATATTCTGACCCAGGATTTCCAAGGCCTAAAATAACCTTGATTTTTGGCTGTTTTTTCATATAATTGTGGATATGCGTAATTAGTATGTCCACGATTGAGTTTTACTCAATCCATAGATGTGCGCTTGCGCATATCTATGATGGCACAGGTATTTTATGTGCCATCAGTAAATTATGCAAGCACTTATTTAATTATTTAATTATAATCAAAAAAATATGGGAAAATTGAAAATTTTACAATTTATTGAGACAGTTTTGCTCGTTCTTTTAATTGTTATCCCTATTCGATTTTTTCTTTTTGAGCCGTTTTTTGTCATTGGAGACAGCATGCACCCAACATATGAGAATTATGATTATTTGATTATTGAAAAAGTTTCGTATAAGGTGCGTCAACCCGAAAGAGGAGAAGTGATTATTTTGCATCCTCCGGTGAATCCAAAAATTTACTACATCAAGCGTATTATTGGCCTTCCCGGAGAAACAGTTAAGATAAAAGACGGCAAGGTTTCTGTTTTTAACAGCCAGTATAAGGATGGATTTATCATAAGCGAGACAAAATATTTGCGCGATGCGTATACGCCGGGAAATTTGACGTTGACGCTTGCTCCACAGGAATATTTTGTGCTCGGAGACAATAGGCAAGCAAGTTATGATTCACGCAAATGGGGACCAGTTTCGTTTCCTGCAATTGAGGGACGAGTTTTGGTCCGCGTTCTTCCTTTAAAAAGCTTTGTCGAGTTTATGAATATTGGATTTGCAAATAGATAAAAGCATACATGAAAAATTACATTCAAACACCGCGAGGCATGTCTGATCTGTATAAGAAAATTGAATTTGCGGCTTTAAGAGGGCAAAAAATAAAAAATATATTTATGCAAAAATTAATAAGTGGAATTTATTTTTTGTGATATTTTTTTGATGCATCATAAAATTGCATAATATCTATTTTTTTACCTATCATATACATGAAAAATTATATTCAAACACCGCGAGGCATGTCTGACTTGTTTGGAGAACAGGCAGATTATCTATTGGGACTACAGGACATGTTGATGAAATGGACGAGCGGATTCAATTTTGAATTTATCCGAACACCTGTTGTGGAAAATGAAAAAGTATTTATCTCAACGTTGGGAGAGGATTCCGATGTTATTGAAAAGGAAATGTATGAATTGAAAAAGCGCGAGGGAGGAGAGAAATATGTACTTCGGCCCGAAGGGACTGCGAGCGTTACGCGTGCCTATTTGGAAAACGGGATGCACTCATGGCCGCAGCCGGTCAAGCTTTTTTATATTGCGCCGATGTATCGGTATGAGCGGCCGCAAGCAGGGCGATATCGGGAGCATGTGCAGTGGGGAATGGAAATGATCGGGTCTAAAGATCCTATTTGCGATGCGCAAATTATTCAGGTTATTGATTTATTTTTGAAAAAATTGAAATTATCAGAGTATGTTCTGAAGGTTAACAGTATCGGATGTTCCGAAGATCGCAAGGCATATAAGAAAGAATTGACCAAGTATTACCGAAAACATCTTAAGAATATGTGCGAAGATTGCACTCGCAGATATAAAACAAACCCATTACGTCTTTTGGATTGTAAAAAAACATCATGCGCACCATTTAAGGAAGAGGCGCCTGCAATCGTCAATCATTTATGCAAAGATTGCGAACCGCATTTCCGAAAATTTTTGGAATATCTTGATGATTTGGAAGTAAATTATGAACTTGACACTTCCTTGGTTCGCGGATTTGATTATTACACAAAAACTGTGTTTGAAATTGTATTTCCCGAAAAAGCAATGTCTGTTGGAGGCGGAGGACGATATGACGGCCTCATTAAGGCGCTTGGGGGAAAAGATACTCCCGCAGTAGGAGCTGCTGTTGGACTTGAACGTTTAGCAGAGGTGATGCAGATGCATAAAATTCCCGCGGCGTATTTCAAAAAGCCAGCAGTATTTTTAGTGCAATTTTCAGAAGAGGGAAGACGGGAGGCAATGAAAATTTTATCGCTCCTGCGCAAACATAATATTCCCGTATCGGAAGCATTTTCAAAGACAAACCTGTCCAGTCAGCTTGAACTTGCAAATAAAATTGGCATAAAATTTGCGATTATTATGGGGTATAAAGAAGTAGGGCAAAAACGTGTTATTCTAAAAGATATGCAAACAGGGGAACAGGAAACGCTCCCCTATGATCAATTAGTTGAAGAGTTAAAAAAGAAATTATAACGATGGATACGTGTTTGTTTTGTAAAATTGGGAAAAAAGATATTGAGGCAAAAATGATTGCTGAAAGCGAGAATTTTTTTTGTTTTTTGGATATTCATCCGCGTGTTCCCGGACACACCGTTGTTGTCCCAAAAGAACATATTGAAAATTTTGCTGAATTGCCGCTTGATCTTTCGCGGGAATTGATTGATGTCATGCAACAGTCCATGCACAAGCTTTCAAGGGCCCTTGAAACAAAAGATTTTACCCTTGGGGTCAATGAGGGGCCTTTAGCTGGCAGAGTGGTGCATCATTTGCATGTGCACATTATGCCTCGCTTTGAAAAAGATAATGGCGGATCAATTCATTCGGTCGTATTATATGAAAATGGCGAATCGCTGGATTCCATTTATAATAAAATTACAACATCATGAGAGTACGAGCAAAAAGAAAAGATGGAGAGCATTTGAGCGCACTTTTGAAGCGTTTTTCAACGCGCGTACAAAAGAGCGGTGTTTTAATTGATACGCGAAAACGAAGGTATCAAACGAAGCCGGTTAATGATATGCGACGGCATACAAATAAAATGTATGCGTTGCGACTTAAAGAATTCATTGACTTGAAGATGAAAGAGGGATGGAGTTTTGAGAAGTCCTATCAGATGGGACGCCGCTATATCCAAGAGTTGAAATACAAAGGACAATAAACATTATTCGTGTATGCGAAAGTTTCATTTCGGACTTGATTTAGGACACTGTGAGTGGAAACTGACTGTTTTGGAAGAGAATTCAGACACCGGGGAATTGGTGTCCTTTAATCAATCGGTCAAAAATGAAGG
>LCBW01000012.1:0-15778 GCA_000997465.1 Parcubacteria group bacterium GW2011_GWC1_41_7 | reverse complement strand
GAAGGAATCGTAAAAGGTGAAATTATTGATGAGGATGCTTTTACGCGGCAGCTTGAAAATATTTTTTTGAATTTAAGCGATTCACTTGGCAACTATCCGATTAAAGAAATCGGGCTTGCGCTGTCGCTTCCGCAATTCAATATTCATACATCAAAGGGATATACGTTTCCACAGGGGAACATTGACGATGAAACTATAGACAACGCGGTGCGTATGGCGCGCACCTCTATTGCTATTTCAAATCAAACGGTTCTTTTGGAATCGCCACGAAAATTTTATTTAGATGGAGAACAGCAGATTCGTGATCCGCGCGGCATGAATGCTAGAAGATTGGATGTTGATGTGGTGTTTGTTGCAACGTATCGAACGCTTATTGAGCGTTTTCAAAATGTATTTCGTAATATGCGCATTGCAATCGTTGGGGCGCAGGGAACACCCGTTCCTAGTATTATCGCCGCAAGTTCGATTGGCCTTAGTAAAAAAGAAAAAGAAACCGGAGTACTATTTGTTGATTTTGGGGCGATTTCAACAGTTATTGCGGTCTATCAAGACGGCGTTTTACAACAACTGAAACAGTTTCCATTTGGAAGCCATACCTTGACCGAAGACCTTGCGCTTTCTTTGAAAATTACGCCCGAAGAAGCAGAAGATTTGAAAATAAATTCTTTTGGAGAGGAGGAGCCGAAGAAGCAAAAGAAAGCGGCAAAAAAAGCAGCTTCTCGTTCTGTTGTGCAACGGTTTATTGAAAAAAAATTTGATGAGTATGTTGATGAGTATGGAATGGACGCGTTTGCAAAAGCAGTTCGCAAAGATATGAAAATTATGGGAGGCGTACTTTCAGGCGGAGGTAGTTTACTTCCACAATCAACTGATTGGTTTAAGGGTGCATTGGGGCTACCCTGCAAGGCGGCAAAAGATGATTTGAAAATTTTTGAAAATAGCGGCGATGGGGCAAAATTTTTTGCTTCAGCGGGAGTTGCATACACAGCATATAAACAGACATCACATGCAGGATTTTGGAAAAAGTTCAAGGGGCTTTTTAAAAATTTTTCTAATTAGCACGTTTGCATTTTTCATTCTTTTTGGCGTATCTGTAAAAACTGCGCGCGCCGATTCCTTGACAGATATTATTCAACTGCTCAATAATGCGGGATTCAATTTGATTGGCTATTTGGATTCGGTTCCTTATGATAGCGAGCATACCTCAACGGTTTTGCGCAGTATCACCTGGAAGGGGACGTATATGCCCTTTACGCTCGTAGGGTTTCAAATTGCAAGTTCGGACAACGAAAACGGTCCCTGGGAATTTAAGGGATCGGGCGGTGGTTTTTGGTCTTTTTATACTGGACTTCCCAATACCACTATTAGCATTACAAGTTCCCAGCATAAAAATGACAGATACTTTCGCTATCGGGTGTTGGTAGGAGGACTTTTTTCGTGGCTGACCTCAAGCGTTGATGATATATCGATTTTTTATGCGTATTAAAAATAACAGGTTATTCGTTGTTGATTTTTACGAGGGTTATTGATATGCTATTGGTAGGGTGTTTTTATGCCGAGGTAGCTCAATGGTAGAGCGTTGGCCTGAAGAGCCAAGCGTTGGGGGTTCGATTCCCTCTCTCGGCACAAAAGTTTAGGGCACTTAGTTCAGTTGGTTAGAACGCTTGGTTTACATCCAAGAAGTCGGGGGTTCGAGTCCCTCAGTGCCCACCATCAATAAGGAAAGGGCAAGGAGTGAAAATAAAAAGGTAAGGAGTAAAATTTAACCTTGCATACCGCTTTATTTAAAAACAGTGCTATACTACGTATAAGCACTTTTTAAAATATAGCTTGTCCAACTTGGACAGGTAATCAGATAGATAGCAGACCTCATCGCGCTCGCGTACAAGAAACTCGGGGCTTATCCAGCCCTCTGCCTCGCAAGAAAGGGAGAGCAGAAATGGATGATCAAGGTGGCGGATCGACAAGGGTACGATTTGAAGGATTCGAGGGAGGGTTCCAGGTATGCCGAGGGCCACACGCCAACGGCGTACGAAAGAGCCCGTGTGAAGACGCGCCGGGAGGATGCTTCCGGTGCGCGAATGACCGTTTGTGTTCCCCCTTGATTTGTGGGCAGATCATCTGGGATGACGACAGTATGCTAGTCATTCGAGAGGATCATCCGGATTGGATAGATCCGGTCGACGCCAACGGAAACTTCCCCGAGAACCGAACGGTCATCGTGTTCGTGAACGGGGAGTACATCGCTGCTTCGGGGTCGCAGGTGTCGCGATCCTTTCGGGATTGGGCCGCAACTCACCGGAGTGATCTTCGTGAGGTTCTGACTCTCGCTGTCTGATTTCTGCCGCATCCTTCGGGTGCACGGCAGAAGGGGCGCATGGGCTACTACAAGCTGTGCGACCCCTCTTTTGTCCTTTGGTTTGTTTTTTGCTATAATTGCAGCATGCGGTACATCCGTATGATGCCATAAGGGC
The DNA here is from genome assembly GCA_000997465.1 of Parcubacteria group bacterium GW2011_GWC1_41_7. Classification (GTDB taxonomy): domain Bacteria; phylum Patescibacteriota; class Minisyncoccia; order UBA6257; family HR35; genus LCBW01. The sequence goes on along the minus strand of LCBW01000012.1, from coordinate 13,304 downwards.
ACGAAGTTGCTGCCTTCAAAAAGCGCGGACGGCGAGAGAAGCGCTTATTAAACAATTTATTGACACAAAAATGAATACTGAATCACGATATTATGAAATTTCCTATTGGCTTAATATTTCAGCTGAATAAAGGCATTTCAATTGTTTCAAAGTCAATGCCAAAGAAAAAGCGGCTTGCGTACCCTATTGAAAAGCAGATTTTGGGATATTTGGGAAGCATCTATGTTGAAGCAGATCCAGAGAGCATTGAAACATTAAAGAAAGATTTGCGCGTGTATAAGGGATTGCTTCGTTTTATTATTCTCTCGCGTAAAACAGTTCCATCTGCGCATGATGTTGCAAAAGAGCAACAAGAGCAGGAACAGGATCAAGCTGAAACACTAATAACGCCTGACGAGCCCGCCGCAGTCAGCGAGGCTCAAGGGGAATAGTTCTTATGAACGTAAACAAGGTTTTTTTGGGTGGACGCCTCACGCAAGAAGTCGAATACAAAGATTTGCCTTCAGGAACTGGCGTTGCAACACTCAATGTTGCAACAAACCGTTTTTATAAAGATAAAAACGGAGAAAACCGAGAGGAAACACAGTTTCATCGTGTGGTTGTCTGGGGAAAGCTCGCAGAGGTGTGCAAGAATTATCTTGCAAAGGGAAGAGAAGTCTTTATCGAGGGGCGCATTACTTATCGAAGCTGGCAAGGAGTGGATGGATCAAAGCGCGTTTCAACTGAAATTGTTGGAGGGAAAGCCAAAAGCTTCATCTTCTGGAGAAACTGAAGAGGTAGTAACTTTGGAGGATTTTGAGCCGACAGGCGGTGCAGAGTTTGAAATTCCGTACTAAGTATAAAATTCTAAGCACGAAATTCGAAATACGAAGCACAAAAAACTATTTTGAATTTTTTAATATTGCACTAAAAATTTTCATTAATTCTTCGGCTTCTTGAAGTAAATTTTGTTTTATTGGGATATTTTCTTGTAGAGGCTCTGTAAGTTCAAGCCAAAATATTGTTTCTTTTGCTTCTTTCCTCGATATTTTTATTCGCATAAGAAAATCGTTTTTTCCTAAATTATCATTTGCTTCTCGATAATTTGCGCCAACTGATCCACCAGATCTGATAAGTTGTTTGCCATTTTCCATATTGGAAATATTTTTTGGCAAACTGCTTACGTATCGATTTATCTTTTTTGTAAATTCTAAGGTTCTTTGCTCAAGATCATACATATTTTATTTTCGTGCTTCGTATTTCGTGCTTCGTATTTTTAAAGAGGATTTTTACTTTTTTATACCGTGTGTTTTTGCATCTCTTTGTAGATTTCTTTTGAGATTTTTTGGTTTTCTTTAAGAAAATCGCGGGCGGCTTGGAAACTTCCGCCGAGTTTTGTTTCCCCATATGAATAGGTCATTCCTAGTTTTTTTACAATTTGTGCTTTTTCAGCTAAGGTCAATAAGTCCCCTTCAAATGAAATGCCTTCGCTAAAATAGATTTCAAATTCAGCAACCTTAAAGGGCGGGGCAACTTTATTTTTTTTGATATTTGCGCGTACCTTATTTCCAATGGATACTTCACCTTTTTTTATTTGTGCAATACGTTTCAATTCAATGCGAACTGACGCAAAAAATTTGAGTGCTTTTCCACCCGGAGTGGTATCTCCGGCTCCGGGAAACATAATACCGATTTGCGCGCGCGTTTGGTTAAGAAAAATAACGGTTGTTTTTGTTTTTGAGATGATGCCGGTGAGTTTGCGAAGCGCTTGGCTCATCATGCGAGCTTGTAATCCGATATATTGATCGCCGATTTCTCCTTCCAACTCTGTGCGGGGAACAAGAGCCGCAACTGAATCTACAACAACGACGTCAAATAGAGATGACTTTACCATACGCTCAACAAGATTTAGCCCTTCTTCTCCTGAGTCGGGCTGAGAGATAATCATTTTTTTTATATCAACTCCGATTTTTTTTGCATACTCTGGGTCAAGTGCATGTTCTGCGTCAATGAACGCTACGTTTCCTCCTCGTTTTTGTGCTTGCGCAATAATCTCCAAAGCAAGAGTTGTCTTTCCGCTTGATTCTGCTCCGTATATTTCAACAACTCGTCCCTTTGGAATTCCACCAACCCCTAGTGCGGCGTCCAGCGATGGTGAGCCGGTAGGGATTGCATCAACATCAACTTTTTGGGCGCTTCCTAATGTCATCACAATTCCTTCCCCAAATTCTCTCTGGAGAGAATCCATAAATCCTTCCAATGATTCTGCTTTTCCGATATGCTCAACTTTTTTCTTTTTTGCCGCCATGATATTTAAGGTTTGAAAATTAATTTAATTGTTTTTGTTTTTGTAATACCCCAGAAATTTTTTGATTGGACCGTAAATTCATTAATTCCTTCTCTCAAAAGCGCTTGCTTTTGGAAATTTCCTTTTTCATCAAGCACCACCGATCCTCCATTTATCTGCACGGTATTTTGCGGATTAGCGATTCCTGAAATCATAATTTCTTTTGCGTTTGCAATTTTACTTGCAGGAGAGAGGATGACAAGAGTCGGATTTAAAATAACGCGTACAAATTGAAAAAGAAAGAGCGCAATGATCCCGAGAAAAAAATACGTTGTGGGATGAAAAAATGAATTATATCTCCTCTTCATCAATATCGTGTACTGGCTCGCCTGGCTGTCCAAGGGACGCGTCCGTTGGAAGCAGTACCTCGCGTGCTTTTGTTCCTTCTTGTGGTCCGACTACTCCTTTTTCTTCAAGTATATCAAGAAGACGCGCCGCGCGTCCGTATCCTACCTTCAACTTGCGCTGCAAAAATGACGTCGATGCTTTTCCGGTTTCAACAACGAGGCGATACGCATCTTGTAGGAGTACGTCGTCTTCTTCGTCTCCCTCCATTGACCCCACTTCATTGCGCGCGAAATCATCAAGGCGGATTTCAGGGCGTTCGATATCGCCTTCTCCCTGTTGGATCCAAAAATCAACAATACGCTCCAATTCATTTTCGGAAATAAGCGGAGCTTGAATGCGGCGTGGTGTTGCTGAATTTGTTGAAACAAAAAGCATATCCCCGGATCCTAAAAGTTTTTCAGCTCCCGCAGAATCCAAAACTGTTCGGGAGTCAACTTGAGACGCAACGCGGAAACAGATGCGGTTTGGAACGTTTGCTTTGATAAGACCGGTGATGACATTCACAGACGGACGCTGAGTTGCCAAAATAAGATGAATACCGGTTGCGCGCGCCATTTGAGTGAGGCGGATGATAGATGCCTCAATGGACGCGCCATGGGTCATCATAAGGTCAGCCATTTCATCAATAACCAAAACAATCTTTGGCATCAATTGCTGTTTCTTTTGCATCATAATTTTGTTGTAGGAGTCAATATCCCGCGCTTTATTATCTTGAAATACCACAAAGCGATCTTCCATCTCGCGAATAAGCCATTGCATGACGGCAACAACTTTTTTCGTATCCAAAATCGGATCCATTAAAAGATGTGGAAGATTCTCGTAGCGGATGAGTTCAACACGCTTTGGGTCAATCATTAAAAGGTTCAGTGTTTCAGGTGTGTTTTTTAAAAGCATAGATGCAATCACCGCATGAATAAACATTGATTTTCCAGATCCCGTGGTTCCTGCAATAAGCATATGTGGCATTTTTGCTAAGTTCCCAAAGAAAGGCTCGCCAGTAACGACGCGTCCAATAGGGAAGTAGAGCATATCGTCGCTTTCGTGAAATTCTGTTTCTTCAACCAAGCTGCGTAAGCGCACTTTTGCGATTTTTCGATTTGGCACTTCAATGCCAACCAAAGATTTTCCGGGAATTGGCGCTTCAATACGAATGGAATTAACTGCCAAAGCAAGCGCAAGGTCGTTTTGGAGCGCTAAAATTTTTGCAACCTTTATGCCTTCGGCAAGTTTAATACCGTATCTAGTGATGGTCGGACCGACAGTAATTTCGCCGATTTCAATCGGGATTTTGAAATTCTCCATCGTCCGCTTGATGATCTGGATATTATTGCGAATGTCTCCCGAGTCGGGCGAATCCTCTCGCTTATCAAGCAGAGAAAGTGGTGGAAGATGAAAATTGCTTTTTGAAATGACTTTTTTGACTTGAATGTCATCTTTTCGTTCGTTTTCGGGTTTTTTAAATGTGCCCACCTTAACATCTTCTTGTGTTTTTTGTGTTTCCGATTCTTCTATAAGGAGTGTGCCGGGCTGATTATTGACCAAAATTTTTCCGGAATCATCTCCATAGGTATTGATTTCCAATTTTTCTTTTTTGAGACGAATATTTTTTAAAGAGGCAAGAAGCTCACGAAGCGGTTTATCAATAAGCAAGCTCGCGGCCACTAAATCAATAAGAATGGTAATAACCACTAAAGGAATAACTCCAATATAGTTTCCCATACGGGAAAGTTGTAGTCCAATGACCCCGCTATCTTTTAAGAGAATTTGTAAAAAGAGCGCAATAGAGAGGAAGATGACAGTCCAGCAAGCAATAAGCACGATGCGCCGCGCGCGAGTCATATCCAGAATCAAAAACACCCCAATTGCGGCAAGCAGGAGCGTGAATAAAATATAGACAATGCCAAAAAGATAGGTAAAGGCGCTTTGAATAGGAGCGCTGATGCTTCCTGCTTTGTGAAATTCAGCGAGTAAGATGACAACAGACGCGAAGATAAAGAGCAATCCGATAAAATCCTTGATAATATAGTGAGAAGAGAGTTTATTTTGTTTTGGATCTTCTTTTTTCATAAACGTTCGATATTATATATCAGTATTATAACGTGAAGTATTCCAATTAACTTTTATCACAATAGGCAATAACGTCATACTTCCCATGAATAGTCCTTCCGCTATCCACAACCCGGACGGCGCGCGATCATATGAATTGCTGCAAAAATATACCGGGGGCATTGAATTGTTTGGGCATGAAGTAAAAGCCATAAAATCAGGAAGGGGAAGTTTGCGGGGGGCGTATGTAACCTATAAAAAGGGAGAGATATTTTTAATTGATTTTCTTATTCCACCCTATCAGGCGGCAAATGTTCCGGAGTATTATGCAGAAAAGCGTCCGCGGAGGTTACTTTTGACAAAACGAGAAATCAGGCACTTGGCTCAAAAAATGCAGCAGGAACGACTGACGGTTATTCCTTTGAAAGTATTTAGTTCTAAGGGGCTTATAAAGGTAGAAATTGCACTTGCAAAAGGATTAAAAAAATACGAAAAACGAGAAAAAATAAAAAAACGTGATTTTGATAGGGAAAAAGAGCGCGCAATAAAACGCACAACATAAACGCTGTATGTATGTGAGCATGCAGTATATCGTATACACTTTGCGTTTTTTTAAATTTATGGTATACTATCAAAACAATTCAATGGGGATGATCGGCTTTGAGGGGAAGTAGACGCAATTCACTGCTGGCCGGCTAATCCTTCGCTGTAGCCGTAAAACATATGCAAAGGAAACCAATACATGCAAACAAACAAGTTGCATACGCTTACGCATAACTAGTGCCTCTAAGCGGCTCCGCTTTTGAACATTTCCGGGAGGTTCATTAGTTGGGGCATATCATTTCCCGGATAAGATATAGGACACTGGCAGTCGGTCCTGTATACGAAAAACAAGCTATGCCGCTTTACTTGTTTTTTGCGAATTTTTCAGCAGGTAAAGCTATACAAAATTCGATGCGCCAGGAGACGTGTTTTGTAACTATTTTTTCGACGCGGGTTCGATTCCCGTCATCTCCACAAATATTATTCAAAAAACCGCATAATTATATTTGCGGTTTTTTTGAGCATAATATTTAGTGTGAGATGAAGCGTATACCTTGAATGGTATGCGTGGTGGGAATCGAAGCGCGGAGCATGTCTTTCCAGTAGGCAAGACATGTGAGCGGCGGCCGACGACCGAGCCGAGCGACGGCGAGGCGAGAGTTGTGGTCGATTCCCGTCATCTCCACAATATAAAAACTCCCTTAAGGGAGTTTTTATATTGTGTCGAAGCTCACTCGCGTTCCGCCATCTCCACCACTTCGCCCTGCATACATAGTGCAGGGCTTCGCGGTGCACGGCACCTTTGAAAAAAAATATCTTTATATACCACCGAAGTGGTGGCCCCGCGGAGCTTTATGCGAAGTGGGGCTGTATAATATCGTTAATGTATTTTGTATATATTTTGTACAGTAAAAAAGATAATATTCGTTATATTGGGGTAACATTAAACATAAAGAATCGTCTTATGCAACATAATAATGGGTTAGTTACTTCTACTAGATTTCATATCCCGTATGCATTGATCTGATTCTGTGGATTTTATCAGAAAAAAATGGCATTGCAATTTGAAAAATATTTAAAATCTAGTTCAGGGTATGCTTTTACGAAAAAGCATTTAATTTCATAATTAATTATATATTTTTATCCATGCGATTTTTTCCCGAGAGATTTGGAAAAAGAAAGGGACCAGAGGTTTTTCACGTTGAGGGCCAAACGTTTCAAAGAGGCCAACAAGTGCGCAATCCGAAAAATCCACGGTGCGTTTATTTTTGGGACTATAGCAGGGGAGACCCACCTAGCGCCCAAATTCATCTACAGGAAAGCCCAGATTCTCTTGAGGGTCAACATACAGGAAAGTATTATCTTTCCGTTGATGAATTTTTGCGGATGCAAAATCCAGCAGAAGAAGAACTGCAAAAAGAAGCAGACGAAATGGCAGAAGAAGTAAGATTGGGATATAGTAGACAAAGTATTTTTATGGCACTGGAAAAGGGTGCGAGTGTTGTAGTTCGCAGAAAAAAAGGGCAGGGAGATTTGGAAACTGATTGGATATTAGAGAGAACTCCCTATAGTTTAGATAGCCATGTGGAGGTTAAAAAAATGGATGGAGCACATAAACTTACAAAAGATGTGTGGGTTGAAGATCTTATTGATTGGCGAATTGAGGCAATACAAGCGGGTGTATAAGACTATACAGAATCGTATTTTTTGGTATAATAATTGCGCTATGATTCAAACTTGTCGCAGGACAACGTGGTCTGGTTTTGTGCGCAACTTGCTATTTTATAAACGGTAGGGCGCTCCATTTTAATTTTTAAAAATATAGTATCGTCCCTACTTGGGGCGGTTTTAAATTAAATATACATACGCAATGAACATACAACCAATCAAAACAAAAATTTTTCAAGAAGGCGAAAACCTTTTTGAATTTATCACAAAATATATAAAAAAAGTAAAAGAAGATTCAATCGTGGTGGTAACGTCGAAAATTGTTGCGCTCTTTGAAAGACGGACTGCCAAAATTGAAAATATTGAAACGAAATCCAATCTTATTAAGCGTGAGAGTGAATTTGCTATTCCCACTCGGTATGCCTGGCTGACTATAAGGGATGGAGTTGTTATGGCAAGTGCGGGCATTGATGAGTCCAATGCAAACGGAAAATTCATTATGCTTCCGAAAAATAGCTTTGCATCCGCCGCGTTGCTTCGCATTCAATTGCAGAAAAAATATAAGGTAAGAAATATTGGCGTTCTTATTACTGATAGCCGAACCATGCCGCTTCGCGCGGGGGTAAGCGGCGTTGCAGTAGGATACGCCGGATTTAAGGGCATCAAAGATTATCGTGGCAAAAAAGATATTTTTGGCAGAACATTTAAAATGTCGCGCATTGATGTTGCAGATAGTTTGGCATCATCTGCTGTTTTTGTAATGGGGGAGGGAGATGAGCTCCAACCGCTTGCTCTTATTGAGGGCGCAAATGTGCAGTTTTGTGACCGTGTCAACCGAAAAGAAATTTACATTGACATTGGAAACGATATGTATCGTCCGCTTTTTGATCAATTGCCAAAATAATAGTCATTTTTTGATAATTTTATCTTTATAACACTCTTGTGTTATAATAAAAACGCATTGATAGATCCACGGATATACAAGTTAAAAATTAGCCAAATGCGCTTGGTTGGCGTTGATGGAGCCCAAAGAGGGGTTTTTTCTGTTCAAGAAGCCGAAAAAATCGCGCATGATGAGGGTTTGGATTTAGTGCTTGTGACTGACAAGGCAGAAATTCCAGTGGTAAAGCTTGCGGATTACAATAAATTTCTGTATGAGCAGAAAAAAGAACTTAAAGAGAAGAAAAAGCCAAAGCAGCAGCTAAAAGAGATAAAAATCAGTTTTACTGAAGCAGAGGGTGATATGGCGCGCAAGGCAAAAAAGATCGATGAGTTTTTGGAAGAGGGGTCAGTGGTGCAAATTCGCTTGACGATGAAAGGAAGACAGCGCATGCACGCAGAATTTGCGCAAGATAAGTTGCGCATATTTTTAGAAAAAGTAACGATTCCATATAAATTGGTCAATGACATTAAAAAAGAAAATGCATTTTTGGCAGTGACGATTGCAAAAATAAATAAATAAAAAATGGCACGAAAGCAAGGAGCAACAAGTAAATCAAACAAAACACTCTCAAAGCGGGTGCGCGTGACGAAAAACGGAAAGGTAATGAGAACATCTCCCGGGGTAGGACATTTCCGGTTGAACAAAACGGCAAGCAAGCTTAGTAGAAGAGCAAAACCAAAAGAAGGGCACAAATCACTTTTGGAATATCAAAAGTAAATCAAAAGTGAAAGGCCAAAGGCCAAAATAAAATTCAAAAGTAAAATATACGGGTAAGGAACATATACAATTTAAGAAGACAGCAACGGAGGGCGATGACGCTTTCCGTTGTTTATTTTTATCTTCAGATGTATGATGGCTAAAAAGAGGCAGACGTATTTAACATTTTATTTCTTGTGCGCTGGACGAATATATAAACACGTGTATGTATTATTTTTTCATATTTGATTTATAGTAAATATATGAACATCAACGTTGAAGTTTTATATCAGCTTGTAACCGGCACTCTTTTGGGCGCAATGATTGGGGCAGAGCGCAGTTTGTTTAAGAAACAAGTAGGGCTTCGTACGTTTGCGCTTGTGGGGCTTGGTGCAACATTGTTTTCAGTTCTTGCGACGCATTTTTCTCCCGATGGCGCATCGCGTATTTTATCAAACCTTGTTGTGGGGGTAGGATTTTTAGGGGCTGGGATTATTTTTTATCACGATGAAAAAGTACGAGGCGCAACAACGGCTTCTGCGTTTTGGGTGACCGTTGCTTTGGGCGCTGCAATCGGGCAGGGCATGTACACCGAGGCATTTGCAAGCACGTTTATTACTATTATTGTGTTGGCGATTTTGCCCTATTTTGAGAAAAAAATAAATAAAGACGCTGAAGAAGGTAATTAATATATGTTAAAAAAGGCAATTGAATCGGTTTTTATTATTGTCAGCACTATTGTTGGTTTTGGTGTTTTTTTATTACCGTACGCGCTTCAGATAAGCGGAGGGTATTTTTGGATATGGTTTATTGTGGTGGCTTTGGCGGTGTATGAACTGCATCTTGCGTATGGAGAGTTGTTGTTTGATGCAAAAGAAAAACATAATTTACCGGGATTAATTTCTCAGAGATTGGGAAAACATTGGAAATTACCGGTATGGATATTTGACTATGTTGGGATTTTACTCGTACTCCTTTTGTTTCTTGTTGCGCTTTCACAATTTGTTCCGCTCGTGCTTCCGGTAAGCGCCCTGACTGTAAAGGCGTTTTTCGCGCTTTTATTTGTTCTCGTTGGACTCTTATCGGTGAATCCGTTTGCGAACATCAAAACTGTTTTTTCTATCGCGATGATATTTTTGTTTGCAATTTTAAGCGGATTGCTGTTTCCGTATGTGCGTCCTGAAAATCTCGTGTGGCAAAATTCACAATATTTTTTCAGTTATGGGCTTTTGGTGTTTGCGTTTATCGGGTATTCGTCGTTGCAGATGGTCTATGATTTGATCGGACCAAACGCGGCACTGTTCAGGCGTGTCAATAAAGCCGCGCTGATGATTGTTTCGGCGTTATATCTATTTTTCACTGCATCGGTTGTTGGAGTTTTAGGAAATACAACAGCGGAAAATTCGCTTGTGCAACTGGTAACAATTTTTGGGCCCGCAATTGGATCTTTAAGTATCGCACTTGCGATGGTGAGCATGAGCTCGGTTGCCTTTTCGCTTGTTTTTTATATCAAGCGGGGGCTTATGGTTGATTTTAAAATAAAGGAATTTCCAGCATGGTGTGCCATTGCTGTTCCTTTGATATTATTTGTTTTTATTCCGCTTCAGGGGGTTGTACAGCTTGCGGATCTCATTGGAGGACTTTTTTTGAGCGTAAATATTTTATTGCTTTTGGTTGCGTATGACCACATTAAGCATAAAAAATATTTTCATATTCATCCGATATTGCTTCGCGCGCTTATTTTACTTTTTGCAATAGGGTGGGTGGTCTCGCTCGCATTGTAATTTTTTTATATTCTCTCAAAGTGAAAAAAGAGATGTATTTTGGTTCGTTCATGTACAGAAATTTTTAGGTCTGGCTTAACGCGACTATCTAAAAATTTCTTACTCACTCACTCAAAATAGGGTATCTCTTTTTTCAGATTTTGTTCATATAAAAAAATTACAATTCTTTTTTATAAAATAAAATTTTGAATATCACAAAATTTAAAAGGTATTTCTTTCAAGAATGCCTCGGAGAACGCCTCAGCTTGGTCCCCGAAATATTTGAGGGGTGGGGCGTTTGAGAGACAAGGTTGGCTTGGCTCGCTGGAAGCCAAGAACAATCGGTTCTTGAAAGAAATACCTTTTCGGCATTTTTTGTGAAATTTAAAATCCCTTGCGGCACCTACTTTCCCCCAGAGGAGTATCATCGGCGTTTGCCCGTTTCACCGTCCTATTCGGAATGGGAAGGGGTGTTTCCAGGCAAACCATGCGGCCACAAGGGAACCTCTAGAGAAGATATTACCATACGAAAGAAAGAAAGTCAAAGGGGTATGATATACTTCTTTTATTATGGGGATAATTGAATCATTTCAACAAGCTACGCAACCAGATAGCGGTAATGAAAAAAAGACCCTGTCAGTTCGGGATATTTTGCAGAATAAAAAAAATAGCCATCTCTTTGGTCTTCTTTTGCAGACAAAGGGACCACAAGGAGAGAGGTTGGGAAGGCGACTTTTAGAGGGAACTATTGAGGCGGCTGATGTCGCAGATCTTGAATCGTACGGCGAAGAATTTAATCATCTATTAGAACAAACTGCGCAGGTTGAGGGGATTCTCACTTCAGAATCGATTAATAGCGTGTGTACTCAATCTCCAGAATTGCAACAGATTGCATCTTTGGTTGGCGCGGAGAAAATTCGAACTATTGTTTTGGGGCGCATTGAGGCGCTTGCCATTACCGATCCGGGAAGATTTCAATATGTGATGGACGCGTTACACGCACTTCACACAAGTCAGGAAAATATTGCGCACGTCAATGAAACATTGCAAGGGCTTACTGAAAAATATGGAATTTCAGACGAAGAATTTACCGGCATACTCCAGATAAGCGATGATGACGATCGCGAGGCTGCATTTAAAGCACTGCTGGAGAGACGTTTTGGCAGTGAAAAAATGTCTCGCGCTGAAAATCTTGATGTTTGCTTTGATGAAGCCGTTGAAAGTCCCATTATGTGGGGGGTAAGGGCTTTTGAAAGTGATTTTGCAGGAGCTGGGAGTATTGATAATATGCGTGAATTTATGAAGACGAATTCTGACTTTCGATATGCCGCGCAGAGCGTACAGCTTTCCGAAGATGCGTTAATGAACATTGTTGGTGAAAGTGATACTGCAAAGCGGAAAGAGATGATCAGGGAGTTATTTAGCGAGCAGTACATGCAATCTCGAGCGCAAGGTGATTTTCAGCAAAACATAAAAAATAGGCCATGGTATCAGCGTCCATTTGTAAGAAATAAAATACGAGCGGCGGCGGGTGCTCCTTATGAGGGTATGGGGTCTTTGGTTCAGCGGTGGCCGCACATTCAAGAGGATTTAGATGTTATGACAACAAGTCGGACAGGCATTGAGGGGTTATTGAGAGCGAATCAAGACGCGCTACAGGTTTTAGGGTCTGAACTTTCTGCGTCTGTTGTGCAAAATTCTGAAATGCGATCTGCGCTTGCTGATGCTTTGACCGCAGAAAAACCAGAATCAGCAGATGCGGGGATAGAATCTTTTGGAAATGCACGAAGCGCGCTTGCATCAGAAGATGACATGACTGCGGCATGGAAGCAGTATTTAGCAGACGAGGCAATTGATACTTCAGTTACACCCGCCGATGATACCATGCGTGAAAATTTTAGGAATGCGTTTGTTGCAAAGCGATGTAGGGGAAAGTCAGGTGGATGGATGGGGGTGGTTGAAAAATGGATGACGCAAGCGTTTGATCCACAGGGTCCGGTGTGGAAACAACTTACATAACATAATTTATTGCGGCGTGCATCCAACGCCGCAAGCTACGGCGCCGATGAGGTGTCGTAAGCGCCAATTTTACTCATGAACACAGAACTATACCAAGAGTTTTGCACAGTAATGACTTTTTGAAGAGGGGTTGCAGGATGCGGCGCAAACTGAAAAAATTATTGGGGAATTCCAATCTCAGGGACTTGAGATTACAGGACTGCTTCAAAAAATAAAAAAAATGCTTGATGACAAATTGAAGGTGATGGATGTGAAAGAGAGCATTGATTCGGCGCAGTAGGTTTGAGCGCGCATATAATGCGCTTAGCGACACACTCGTCATCACTTCGTTCGCTCACATCGGAGATGTTCGCATTTCCCAGCGTGAAACGCTTCGCGCGCTATGCTTGCGTACATCAAAGATGTGTCGCAACCATACCTGCTTTCGCGCTCCTCGATTTTTTCTTCTGCAGAAGAAAAAATCTTCGTACATAATACTCTTTCCGCGGTTTATTTTTTTTGATTTTAAATAGGAATAAAGTTTATTTTTTGAGCATATTTATGGAGTAAATTTATAAAAGTAGGTAAATTTGACATTTTTGTAAAATTGTACTAATATATATTTAGCTCGTTTCAACTCAAACCTGCCTCCTTTGGGGGTGGGTATTCAACTACTGCTCAGAAACATGCGGAGTCCTGAAAAAGGATTTTTGCAAGGAGAGACCGATGAAGGTGCGTTCGTTTTCGCTGTTCGTTCTCGCGGCCGCGCTGTGCGCGTCCGCGACCGCCGCCTTCGCCGAGACCAACTGGTCGCCGGCGGAGAGGGCGGGTCTGGTCAAGGCGATGACTGCGGTCGTTGCCGTCTCGTACGACGGCCAGACCGCGACCGGGGTCTGTTTCGGCGACCGTCTGGTGACGGCGCCGTGGAGTGGACCCGTGATCGCCGCGGTCAACGCTGGCAAGCCCAACGACC
>LCBW01000011.1 GCA_000997465.1 Parcubacteria group bacterium GW2011_GWC1_41_7 | reverse complement strand
TTTGCTTTTCTAGAAAAATAATGCTCAAGCGCAACGCGCGGATCTTTATGTTGAATGCACACTTGTTGGATAAGCTGCAAAACCCAAAAATCCTCTAACCGATCGTGGAGCACTTGAACAACCGTTGGAAGCGACACGACTCCTTCATTTTTTTCAAGATGTTGTTGTCCCCTCTTTGCTATACTTTTTCCCAGTAAAAAATGTTTTGCGTAAGAGGAAGAACTTGTCGTAAAAAAATCTCCAATGCCAGCCGGGCCCAAAGCAGTTTCAACTTTTCCGCCCCACGCAAGAATCGTATTGACCATTTCAGTTGCACAATCTGAAAAAAGCATACCCTTGAGATTCGAACCCGTATGCACTCCATCTGCAAACCCCATCGCAAGCGCATACACATTTTTGAGTGCCCCCGAAAGCGCAACCCCCGAAACATCCGATGTATAGGAGAGGTAAAATGTATCTGCAAAAAGCCGTTCAACTGCATCGCTTATTCCTTTTTCTTTTGAAGCACACACACCCCATCCTTTTTTGTCACGCAAAATTTCCTCCGCCAAAAGCGGCCCCCCTAAAATAGCAAAATGACTTGTATCTCCTAATTCTTCTTCAATGACGGAATCAACTGTTTTGCCCGTTTCTTCCTCAATTCCCTTTGCCAAAGAAACGCATATCGCGCGGGGCGATAAGTATTCTTTTATTCCTTTAAGCGATGTACGAATTTGCCATGAAGGAACACATAAAAAAATCACATCACACTCAGGAACAACCTTAGGTATTTCTTTTTCTGATATATTTCCTCTTTGAGGAACCACATCAAATACATCAACGCGAACGTGTTTATTTTTTTTAAGGGCAAAAGATAATGCCGATCCAATACGCCCCCCGCCCCATATGAGAATACGAGTATCCATAACGATTACATATTGTTATCTGTGTGCGAGCTTTGTTCTTGCTGTTTTTGCTGTTTTTGCTCTGCCGCAAGCTCTTCCCTCTCTTCTTTTATCACGCGCTTTCGGTATGCGTTAAAAATAAATAGTGTTATACCTAAAAGAACCAGTAGTAAAGCAATTAAAATGGTAAATCCTGACAAAAATACCGATAATGTTGGACCAAATCCCAAAAAAGCGAGAAAATTCTCCATTCCCTTCATCCATGCAAAAATATATGTTGGCGGGGTGATGGTTCTTTTTTGAAGCTCAACGGGAAAATTCAAAATAGCTCCATCGCTTGCCGCAAATGACTTTGTCTGATAAAACTCATATCCGGGATATGATACCTGCAGATAATATTGACCTCTCGGCACAATATATCCATAGAGTCCGCTTCCTTTTGTTTTTTGAGGATTTGTCTGTGCAAACGGCCCTCCATCCCAAAGCTGGTACTGATTAATGCCATCGTGCAATTTGTAGAGCGAAATTGTCGCCCCTGCAACCGCCTTTGATTTTCCGGGTTCTCGCGCATACACATACCCCTCGGGATCAACGATCAAATGGAGATCCTGCGTTTCAGAAAGTACCGTAAGTCCTCCCTCGCTTGCATATGACACCACGGTTTCAATCTGGTAATTTCCAAGTTCATTGGGCGCCTTTACAATTGCAACATACGATTGAGATCCCTGCTCTTGCGTAAAATTAAAGGAACTAACCAATACATCGGTAGGTGATTTTTGGGCATACGCAACATATTTCATCAGCCAAGGCAACAACGTTTGATCGGTATTTGCTTTTTTATACAAATATCCCTTTATGGAAACGACTTTCCCTTCTCCTTGGGGATTCATAATAATATGAACCGTCCTATTGGGAAGCGTTTTTACAATACGAAATGCCTTTAAAAGAACTTGATTTGAGACGTTGACTTTATCAACCGTAACGGAAAAAACAGGCGGTTGTTTTATTTTTTCTAAAATCTCTTCCGTTGTGGGGAGTTTTTCTCCTGGTGGTACCGCAATTTTTATAAGCTCCGGAGGTAAAATACCCGCTCCCTGTGGCGGCTGTTGAGTTATTGGCCCGCCCTCAGACGGTGTCCCACCGCCGGGAGATCGAGGATTTGGTACGGTAGTAGAAGGCGGAATAAAGGTATTTTCGTCATCTTCACGAACATCAAAAGGAGAGCTGCACCCTGTATCCGTCGGATAATCAATTTTTACATCTCCATCGTTATCAATATTATCAGCGCATGCAGGTGAATTTTGAGGAAAAGTTATGGGGGCATTATATACTGGCGATCCACCAACTCCTCCGTATCCAAACGCGGAATAATTTTTGAAAACTGAAAAACCGGTAAATCCGACAAGTCCCCAAACAAGCAAAAGAAGGACAGCTAAATGAATAACATGTCTGCGCTGTTCTCTAGTCATAGGTGTAAAAAAGAACCCTATAAAAATATGGACCTATAAAATTATATCTCTCATCATCATTATATCCTTAAATAAGAAATAAAACGCTTAAAATCGTGAATATGCGGCGTCGTAATCGTAAGCCGCGATGGGTAATCCCATCTCCGGCGTCGTAACCGTAATGTTGCATCCGCGAATGCGGTAAGCAACGATGTATGATATACATTATGCATCGCACAAGCTGCGACATCAGCTTTAGCTGGCGTCGCCAAGCGTCAATAAGTTTTTTAAATTCTAAAACGTGACTGTTCGGGCGCCAATCCTTTTAAAAAATTTTATTGTTTTTTTCAGTTGTGTTTTTACCGAAAAAAGCATACGTGCAGGAGCCGATGAAGTACGTGCAAGCTGAATTTCTTTTGCGTCAAATTTTTTTGAAAAAACGATTGGCTGTGCGAGAGAATTTTTTTTCCGGCTATCTTTTACAATATCCCTACCTTGAGATTTCAAGAGAATATTTTGTGGTGCGCTTTGATTACCACCGCCTTCAATAACCATGCTATTGCGCAAACCGTCTTGTCCTTGAATGATAATTTCCTTGCGATCCGATGAAAGTGCATTCGTCTGTACGGTAGGAATTTCCACAACGGAGATCTCCTGCACTTCCTCTTCTACGTGGGGTTGTATCTGTATGGGCACTTCTTGTGGCTGAGAAAAAAATATCGGAATTGAAATTCCCCCGGCTCCAGCGTACCCAAACGCAGACCGATTTCCTAATATCCATAATCCAGAAAAAAACAAAAGCGGCAGAAGAAGCCAGAGTAAAATAACAACCTTTATATGTATCTTTTTGGGGGTATTTAAAATTTTTAACATGAAACGGGCCTACGGGCCATATCTATACACATTATCTGACACTTTTTTGAAAAAATAATCTTCGGATAAGTTAGGATACGGAAAAAGCGACCCAACAAAAACATACAGCGGAACATCGGGAAACTCTCTCATGAGCACATGTCTTTTACTTTGATCTGGTGTATGCCAAAACTTTTCCCATTGCTCCCTGTTCCACATATCGTTTTCAAACATCTCCGGTGCAACGGTTTTATGCCCAGAAAACCCATATATCCAAGGGGCATAATATGAATGCGTTGCGATAATAAGCGCATCGTGAGGAAAATAACGCATTGCTTTTATTTGATTTACTTCATCTTGCGGCACGCGCGGTGGCAAAAAAGATATTCCTTTTGCAAAAAACACCAATAGAAACACAATCCATGCAAAAAACAAAATTTTATACTCACGAATAACTCCTCTTTGGAATAAATTTTGCAATCCAATCCCTGAAAATAAAATCACCAGCAGATCTAAAAATGGGATAACCCGATTTGGAATAATGGGGCTTACAAAGGACATCAAAAAAAGTGTTCCCAAAAGATATAAAAAAGGTTTTATTTCTTTATTGTTTTTAGAAATCCATGCGCCCCATAATGCAAAAGGAAGATAGTAAATCGCTAAAAATAAATATTGCTTGATATCTATAAAAGTTCCTGGAAATTTTAAGTTTGAAGAAAATGACAGCGTAAGTGCTGAAAAACGAATAAGTGGAACCGGAGACCACACAAATAAAAGTCCGCATGCAAGAATGGAAAATGCGAGTATGCGCCTATGGTAGGCATCACGTTGAACGATCCACTCAAAAAACAAAAAAAGAAAGAAAACAAAGGCAGTTAAGGGATGTGTTGCTCCAATTGCAACTGCAAAAAATGGAATAAGCGGAGATTTTTTTAACATCAACAGCATTGCGCACAGCATTAAAAAAAGCGCAAGGGTATTTTTATAGTAAAACAGCCAAAAAAATACGAGTTGTGAGATAGAAAGCATAAAAAGAAAAAAGGTAGCAATTCCTACCCCTTTTCCAAATCTGCGCTGCGCGTAAAAATAAAAAAGCAACGCAATTCCTGCGTGCAGTATAAGATAGAATCCATATAGAACCTGCCTTTGAGAAAATCCTATCCAACGTAAAAAATCAGTAACCATATACAACCCCCACGGCCAATCAGGAAGAGATATTTGAAACGGTAGTTGAGGAAGCGCAGTATAAGCCATATCAATATATTTGGCGTACAATCCGGTATCATACCCTAAAGGATCGCTATGCCCCAAAAACAAAAATCCCCGAAATACGAAAAAAAACAACAAAATTGCGGAAAAGAACAAAAATCTCCTAAAATAAAACATGTACATTTAATTATCTATTTTTTATGCAAAAAATCAAAGATTTTTTCCTCCAAAACAAAACTCTACGTCACCCTGTTTTTAAAAATATGGTATGGATTGGTGTTGGAAAAATATACACACAATTTTTACGGATTATTTTTATCGTAATAGTGGCACGCGAGATAGGTCCAACCCCATATGGCGCATTCTATTATGTTCTTTATTTTATCGCTACTTTTTTTATTTTATCCGATTGGGGTGTAGGAGGTGTATTTATGCGTGATTTTCAAAAAAAGAAAAACTCCCGTCCATTTCTTGTGGGGGGGTTTTGGTTCGTCATAATGCTTGGAATACTAGCAACAGGGTTTGCATTTTGGGCAAAAAAATTTATCACCGATCCTATCGCGGAATCGCTATACATTGTTTTACTGTGCTCAATGATACTCGATCACATACGAAACATTATATGCACTATATTTGATGCGCACGAAAAAATGCATAAAAGTACTATAGTTGAAGTAATCAACCAAACTCTTATGGTACTATTGAGTATTCTATTTTTTGGTATTTCATTCAGTATTATCTCCGTCGCACTTGCATATTTTCTTTCATCGCTGATCAGCCTTATTGTCGCATATCTGTTACTCCAAGAAGTGTCTCTTTTATCTTTGCCATCTATAAAGTTATCTACATCATATTTCCCTTATTTCTTTCGCGAGGGAGCTCCTTTAATTTTTCATTCTAGTTTAGGGGTGCTATTTTTTTCCATTGACCGCATCATGATCGGATTTTTAAGAGGCGTTACAGAAGTCGGGTGGTACACAACGGCAATAGGAATCATTTCCTTAATGCTCATCATTCCATCCATTATCATTAAGCCGCTTATCCCTCATCTTTCAAAAAAAATTCACACTCATATTCCCATACAAAAAACTATAAAAAAAACATTAATCCTTTTAATGCTCTTAGGGGGAGCCGTCGCGCTTATTGGAGAAGCAATCGGCGGATCACTTATTTTTTTTCTTTTTGGAGAAAAATTTCTTTCTTCGATTCCTATTTTACGGATTCTTCTTTTTTCTCTTTTCTTTTCATTTCCTCTTGCGTTTTTAGATACCTTATTTTTTATATACGAAAAAATATGGCTTAATTTTTTTATTACACTCATTCCTTTAACCATAAACATCATTGGGAACCTTCTTCTCATTCCATCCTATGGAATGATGGCAGCCGCATACATGACACTTATTTCCTATATGGGGAACTTCTTTATTACCCTGTTTTTTGCAAAAAAACACCTTTCCCTGTAACTACCAATTCTTAGCGTATGCAATAATCCATAAAAACCCTGAAAATAATACGCTCCACAATAAAAAAGAAAGATTAAATTGTAACGACACAAAATTCGGAATAATAGCTTCAAGTAAAAAAAGCACCGCGTATAGAAATACAATACCCGAATTCAATTCCCCTAAAAAATGCTTCAGCGAGATATTCATTCCACCGAAATGTTCATTGATTTTATATTTAAAACACGACGTTTTTGCTTTAAATGAGGAGCATATATGCGAAATGATAGCGTGCCATCTTCTGTAATATAGCTTTCATCAAGAGAAAATTCACGCTCAGCATAAAACCAACCATTATATTTTTCAGGAGGAACATAAGAGCTTAAAACATACTCGATAGACGGCGTAACGCTTAAAGATTGAAAAGATGGAACAGAAAATATAAACGGATCAAAAAGCGCATCTAAAGAAAAAGAAAATGGCTGATCACCTTGAATAATAACATCCCCCATTGATGTTTCCACAACGGATAGTGGCTCTGTTGTGGTTACGCCAATTGGGGTAATAAGTTTATTCAATAAAACAGATTTATTGTTTATCTGAATATTCTGGTAAGAAACCTCATGCCACGTTGAAAATGCGATATGTTTTGCATTCGTAAAAAGCACCGTGCTTTTCTCTGATTTCTCTTGACGATATATCGGCGAATTTGCTAAAAAAATATTTGTAAAAACAAGATATGGCTGATTTACGGAAATTTTCTTTATCAAAAAATCGGCGGAATTTCCCTGAAGTTCAATTCGATAAATACCGTTAAGTAATTTTGGCATCGCAATAGTTTTCTCTTGCAAAAGCCCAGACCTTATTCCCGCTTCCTCATTCCCATCATCTGGTATTTCACTAGACAAAAGAAGCTCATCATCATGGTAAATAAAAATACGCAAAGGATCCGCTCCAGTTACATCATTCATGTCCTGTTTTTGAATAGTAAGTACAAAATTCTCATTTGTCACATAGGTATAAAGCGTATGGTTGCCACGAAGAGGAACCTCGACAAAAGTACTCCCTTTCTTTTGAGGAAATAAATTTTTGGGAAAAAATGACATTTCAAACGTTGCAAACGTTGGGCTGTCTTTTGTACTTTCCGGCGGATCGGCCAAAAAATCTCTCACCGATGTATATCTCGGTGCTTTTTGGAACAACACAGCAGAATTTTCCTTGAGATATTTCCAAGAAAGATTATTAAGCTCTGGAAAAAAAATTGCCTTATAGCTATAATTTCCCAGAAGATTATTTAAAAATCCAATACGTGTTTCCACTCCGGTATCAAAAAAAATACTCACGCGTGCTTTTTTTATATTTTTTTGAGGAAGCTTTAATTTCACTTCGGTAATATCCGAATAAATTGCCGTATGCGGAACAGCAAATAACGAACCATTTTTTTGCCCGATTGCGGTTACCGGCTGTAACGATGCAATATCTGAAATGTAGTTTGGATTTTTTTCAAAATCAAATGTATACATCGTCTTTACGCCAAATGGAGCAAGATTTTTGAAAAGCAATAAGAAAAAAAATAAAAAGATGCCGACGATAATAATATTCTTAAAATTCTTTTCTATAAAATTCATAGTTAAAATTCATTTTTAACAATTCTGTATAAAAAAACGTTGAATTGTTTTTTATTAATTTCTTTAGGAACTGCGCTTAACTGCTTGGCGTGAAAATAACTTACCTGATCTTGCCATGACCCAGAAGGAAGATTCGATCCAGGAATAAGACCGGTTATTTTAATATTCTGAAAAGAAAGAGTGCTTTTTTTTTCAAGAAAAACCTGTATCGGTAATGACGTTGTCATTAATTCTATTTCTTTACTGTAATTATATCGGTCCGAGGTCAAAAAATAAACCTCACGTTCTGGTATTTTTGAGAACTGATTCCAAAAATCATTTATTCCTCCGACGGAATACATATGCTTATTAAATTTGGCATATAAAAGAGAGTCTATATACGCCTCCTCAAAGGCATATGATCTAAAAAAAATAATGCGCTGCGACGGAAGAAAAGAGGCGATATTTTTAGTCTGCTCATATATTCCACGATTTACAGGAAAAAATAAGATAGGCGAAGCAATATATATATTTGTAAGTAAAAGGACAAGAAAAATCCAGTATTTTCGATGCATCCTTCTATGATGACATATTGCATGCAAAAAAATCACTGAAAAAAGAATGAAAAAAGGAAAAATAATCATCACAAACCGCCTTAGCATCCATGGTTGCACTAGCGCAATTGCAGGATATGCAAGGTACCAAAAAACCATAACGCTGCTGAAAATAATAACAGAAGAGTGCCATCTTCGTTCTGGACGCAAAATTTCATATAAAAATCCCAATATACCCATAAAAAAGAAAATGAGAAAATTATATTGATTAAGAACCCAAAGGGTAAAGACAGGAAACATTCTCTTGAGAGAATCAGGAGGAAGAATGCCCAATAAATCATCAGGGCTTTTTGACCCCGCACGGCCAGCAAGCCAACCCATAAGTTGTAAAAGTGTGTCGTGATAATATGACTGGGCAAAAAATGTATATATGAAAAATAAAAACAAGATGGAGATAGAAAAAAGAACAATATTTTTATCAAAAATTTTCCTTTTCTCAAATATTTGCGTCAGAAAAAGGAAAAGATAAAAAAACGTCATGATCACAATTCCCTCCGGCCTCGTAAAAGCAAGGTACCACAGCAATACGAAAGAACTATAGAGAAAAAACTTTTGTTTTTCGGTATGAAACTGTTGAACAGCAAAAAGAGCAATCCAAAAAAGAAAAAAAGAAAATGTTTCAGTAAGCGTAATACGCGAAAACCAAATTATTGGGTAGAACGTTCCCAAAAGCGCAATTGTCCAAATTCCCGCAGAATGATCAAAAAGCTTACGTGCGATTGCGTAAAGAGCAAAAAGGCCTATAAAAAGCGGCACTGTATTCGCAAGTAATATTCCATATATTCCACCAAAAAGATAGAAAAAAGCTAAAAATACAATATACCCGGAGTAAAATTGCGGAATTGCATAACCATTTCTATCGATAAATCCTCTTAAATTAATAGTTTCATATACTCGTAGCGTATGATGTCTTGTTAGATATATTGCGCTTGTACTATAGACACCGCTATCATCAACGCTTGAAAATGATTCGTGTACAAAAAATACAGATAAAAAAACAAGGAAGAAAATAAGAAGCATTGCAGCAAAATCATTTTTTGAAACTTTTATCTGAATGTTTTTAAAACGAAAAAATAATATGCCACAAAAAAATAAAAATGATGCATATACAATAATTGGATAAAAAAATGAAAGGGATGCAAGTGTAAGGAGGAAAAAAAGTAACCCAACAAAATATGCCGAAAAAATAATGAGAAAATTTTCAAAATAAATAATTCGCTTTTCTTGCTCCATAACTAATACTTCGTACGCTTGTATTTATTGTATGCCCTTTAAACAAAAAATAAAAATACCCCTATAGACGTGAGGCCATTTTCATTCCATCAAAAAAAGCGCGTATCCCTTTTATATATTCAATGTGCTTGAACGAAAAAAATACACTGACAACACATGTCCACGCAAACATAGTATAAAAAAAGACCGTTCCTATAAATCCTTGATGTAAACGATAAAAACGATGTATATATACCCAATTACGCACAATACGATAAAAAAAACAGTGCCCTCCTGTAAAACCGCTTCTTATTCCTGTTTTTTCATATCCATATGCATCAGGCACGTATGCAACATGCCCCCCCGCTCTTTGCGCTTCAAGGCACAAAACAGTATCTTCGCCAACATCAACTAATTGCTCAAATCTTTTGATAAAAAAATCCCTTCGAATGGCCATATTGTTTCCACGCACAACAAGCACTCCCCCAGTGCTTTTGTTTTCAGTCTTTGTAAAAAAATATGGTATTGCAATATGTAAATATTTTTTAAAAAAAGTACGTATGATCTCTAGCACATGCATCGGGAAAAAAAATATTTTTTCCTCCGCGCGATATATTTGTTGGATTGTTTTGCCGCCCGTAATAACCAAAAGCGGATCTTTTGTAAATGATTTTTTTATATAAAAAAGCCACCCCTTATCTACGATAAAGTCATCGTCAATAAAACAAAGAATATCCCCCGTGGCTCGTTCTGCAAGAAAATTTTTATTGCCGATCATATTAAGATTTTTTTTCTGAATATAAACAATGAGCGAATGCGTTTTAGCGTATTCTGTTAAAAAGATATCCGTTCCGTCACATGATGCATCATCCGATACAATAACCTCATCAGGCTTTTTAATTTGAGAAAATACGGCATCAAGACACTCCCGCAATAGTTCCTTTCTATTAAATGTAGAAATTAAAACAGAATATTTATATTGATTTTTTTGTTGCTTGGATAATAGAGAATTCATCGGTTAAAAAAATATGCGCTTGTATGAAAAATCCGTGTGATTCCAAAATCTGAATAATTTCGTGAACACTTCCATCTCCGAATGCAGGTCCCGAATGAACTTCAACTGCAATCTGAAAAATTTTTTCAAAAATAGCGTCCGGTAAGGTACGAAGAATAGAAAACTCACTTCCCTCACAGTCAATCTTTAAAAAATGCACCTTTGCAATTTCATGTGTTTGAATAATATCTTCCAACGTTGTGCATTGCACCAAAATTGACTCATGATGTACATCATGGATAAAAAAACTATTTCCTCCTCTCGATGATTTCTCGCGTAAAAAAAGATTTTTTTTGCCAGATTTTTCAAAACAGGCATATTGCTGTGCGCGAATATCTAAAGACGGGTTAAGTTTTTTATTTTTCTGCAACCATTCAAAGTTATAGGGATCAGGTTCATATGTATATACAACCGCTTGGCGCGAGGCTGCATACAAAGAAAAAATCCCTTCATGTCCGCCGATATCAATAACCGTATCATGTGGATGAATAGAAAGATGAGATGTGTACACCTCTCCAATAAATACCTCAAATATAATACCTAAATCCTCTTTTGTGCGTACCCAAAAAGAAACCCCTTTCCTTGCGCGCATTTGAAATGGCATTTGCAACATTCCATATTTATGGGCATAGATTTTCCACCAATTTGAAAAAAAACGTATATAAGAAAAAATATGAACGTTATTTTTTAAAAATTGATTCCATTTATGCATGGTGAAAAAGATGTATATATACACCAGCCCTTTCTTGAGCACACCGCTCCCAAGAATAATTTTGGGAGATACGCAAAGCAGCGCATACTTTTACATCTACCTTTATAGTATCAGAAAAAAAGGAAAGAATGGCTTGAAAAAAAGAATGGTGTGATTTTGGATCAAAATACCACGCTGTATCCTGCGCAATTTCACGAAATGCCGGAATATCTGAGCATATAATCGGAGTTCCCGATGCCATTGCCTCCAAAAGCGGCATTCCAAATCCTTCAAGAAGCGATGGAAAAATGAGTGCGTCTGCCGCATTGTAATAAAGCGCAAGATCATTTTCTGAAACATTTTCCCTATACAATACATGATTATCAATATGTAATTTTTTTAAAAGACGCCTTGATTGTTTTGTACAATGCCCGATCCGTACAAGAACGATTTGATCATCCTGTTTGACAATTTGGGAAAATACATAAAAAAATCGCTCTATATTCTTTCTTCTCAATTCCGATCCTACATGCAAAAATATTTTTTTATCCTTCGGAAGATGAAGAATATCCCGCATATCATTCTTTTTTCTTGGAAAAAAAAGATTATGATCAACTCCGTGCTGAATAACCGTAATATTTTCAGAAGGAATTGCCATCTTCAATTCCAGCTCTTTTTTTGTAAAAAGAGATGGAACAATAATCTGCGCCGCTCTCTGTAGTCCCTTGCGCGCAAGAGCGGTATATATTTTGTTTTGTAAAAGTCTGTTTTCTTCAATTGGAACATGATGAATATCTATAATCGAGAGTGCATCGGTCGGAACAAAAAAAAGAAGGTGTGGATGTGAAGATAAAAAATGATTTACTCTTCCTGCGTGTTTCTTTACAAAAAAAGGAAAATATATGTATTGAGAAAGAATGAGCTTAAAAAAAGGAACGGGCAGCACAGGACAGGAATAATAATAAAAAGAAAGACCGCAATCTTTAAAAATATCCTGAAATGTAAAGATATTCTGATAAATCTTTGATACGCTTTTTATAGACGCATTGACTTCGGGAAAGATAGAAATACTTTTCATAAAGAATATTTTTATTTTTTATGGAAAATAAAAACAAGCATCGGAACAAACATCCGTAAAAAAAAATTTCGATGAGACATGCAGGAGAATAATTTCCGTACCCACTTTTTTTTTGACTGCATATAATATGTTTTGGAAAGAAATTCCTCATGCATATTCAATTTCTTTCCCGTGCGATGGAAAAATGCATAAGATAAAAAATACCATATATCATAATTTTTTGTCATTTTTCTTATTTTTGTAACATAAAATTTTCCAATCATGCGATGAAAAAACGTTAAACCAAATAAGCCAAAATGTGGATCGGAAAAAAACCATCGCGGCGAATATCTGTTATGCGTAGAAAAAAATACAACTCCTTTTTGCTTTAAAATCCTATGAATTTCAGAAAATAAAAGATCTGGAGAAGGAACGTGTTCCATAACATCATTACAAACAACAATATCAAAGGTACTATCAGAAAATGGAAGTTTTTGTGCGTCTCCCTGCATAAAATGAGCAGGAACGCCTTCTTGATCAAAAAAATTCCGTAGTGCGGCAATATAATGCGCATTTGAGTCAATTCCCCACACGTCTGTATTTTTTTCTTCCGCAAACCCTGCGACAATACCGCCGGTTCCACACCCAATATCTAAAATTTTTTTTCCTGCAATCTCACTATACGTAGATATAATATTTCGTATTATTCTAAATCTTTTCCCATACCCCTCTTTTGCATAAGAAAAATACTCAGCGCTTCGAGGTGAAGAATAATCAGTAAGCGATTCTAAAAAAGAATGTATATTTTCTGTTTTCATACGCTACACTATTTTATAAATTTTTATGCATACCCACAACGTTATATAAAGAAAATGTTTTTTGTGCGATGATATTCCAAGATAATTCTTTTTTAAGTGTTTGAGCGTCATTTTTTAATTTTTCATAAAAATTTTTATTTCCCATAATATACTTGATTTTTTTCGATAAAGCACCGCTCTCTCCCGGAGAAACAACAACCCCTTCATCCCGTACAAAATCTCGCAATCCTGAAAAATCAGAAATAACAAGCGGTTTTTCAAATGAAAGCGCAACAGATGCGACCCCGCTTTGTGCTTCAAAATTTTTATATGGTAATACGACAATATCTGATGCACAAAAAATTAATTCTGCTAAATCATGGGGAATAAAATGAAGATATAGTCGCACAGATGATTCTAAATGATATTCTTCAATAAGTTTTTGATAGTTATTCCAAGAATGCCACATCGATCCGGCAATAATAAGTATTGCGTGAGAAAATTCTTTTTTTACCTGCGAAAATGCATGAATTAACACATCAAGTCCTTTATACTCACGTATATTCCCAAAAAAAAGGAGTGTTGGAGCATTTTGATTGATTTTTAATTTTTGCCTTGCGTCCGCAGGATCACATTTACACACACTGTAGTTTGAAATAATACCATGCGAAATAACGAAAACCTTCTTCGCTAAAACATGATACATATTGCAAAAAATATCAACGTGCGCTTTCGAATGAACAATATATGCGAAGGAAAAATGAAATAAGATGCGACTTAAAAACTTATGAATTTTTTGTTTCGTTTTTTCGTGCGGAGTAATATCATGCACCGTAAAAATAATTTTTTTGCGTTTTACGTATTTTGCAATACACGCAATAGTAAAATATTCTGGAAAAGTATATAAGCTCCACCACTGAAAATGAACTATATCGCCCCGAATTGAAAACCCGGCACGAATCCAAGAAAAAGGATTATACCAGGCGATAATATTATGAATAATAACGTTTTTAATATACGGTTCCGTGACATCATTACGGTATATATTTCCTCCGCGATATAAAAATGCCGGATACAAGCTTTTAAATCCGATAAAATCTATCTTGCATAATTTTGAAAGCTCCTGTACTAATCCAAGCGTATAGTCGCCAAGACCTGCTCGAAGCGGCGGAAGAGTGCTAATAAGCGTTACGCATTGAACATCATTTTTCTGATCCATTGCGCTTCATATGATACAAAATTTCTTGCTGTATTTTTCGCTGTGCTGAAATAAGATCTGCAATAAACCCGAGGATAAAAAGCAAAATCCCCGTAATCACAAACACGAGTCCAAAAATCAAGGATTGAATGTGCCCCTCTCCCGATCCCGCAAAATAAAAATGCATATAGCGGGCGTATATAATGCTCCCTAAAACCAAAAATCCGATTCCCATTCGTGAGAAAGTTTTTAGCGGTTGATATACCAAATAAATACGGACAATGTTTGCAAGTGATTTTTTGATATGCGAAAAAACGCTTTGAATAAGTTTTGATGTTCCTCCCTCTCGTTTTAAAAATGTAATAGGAACTTGTGCAATATGAAATCGCGAGATCGTACACTGAATAATAGTTTCGTGCGTATAGGTATGCCCCGATAAAACATTAAGCCTCAATGCGCACTCTCTTGAAAACGCACGGAATCCGCTTGATGCATCTCGTACGTTATTTTTTAAAACCAATCGCAATAGCGAACTTCCCAGCATGTTGCCATATTTATTCGGCCATGGCATAAAGGTTAATTTTTCAATTTGCCTATCCCCAATGACCATATCAGCCCGATGATCTAAGATAGGACGGACAAGAAGTGGAATTTCACTTTGATTATATTGGTGATCTGCGTCGGTATTTACCCTTCGCAACGACTGCAGTGCGATCATTTGAGCCATCATCAATAACAAGTATCTGAACTTCATCAAAGCCCTCAATAGATTGTGGGATGTTTCTGATAACGCCACCTATGGTTTCCTCCTCATTGTACGCCGGAATCATAACAATCAATTTCATGAGTGAAAAATTAAAAATGAATAAATGAACCGACAACTGTTCCTACCACAATGGACAATCCACTAATAACAATCATGCGAAATACTTCGTTCCAAACAGGAACTCGAGACATTTTTCCGTTAAACACCGCAAGCAGGGCAAGCGCAAAAAGTGTCAGCGCAACTGAGACGCCCATGACATAAAGGGATTCAGGAATGAGCACATACGGTAAAAGCGGAATAAACCCGGAAAGAAGATACGAGAGAAACATAATGACCGCGCCAGTTGCCGCTCCCTTATTTGAAACCACTTTTTTCTGTTCAAATTCTTCAGCTGAATATTCCGATAAAAAACTTCCCACTCCCATAGAAAACGCCTCAACAGAAATAAGCACAAACCCGGTCAGCACAATATCGGCAACAGCAACGCCAGCAATGGCAATTCCGGAGATAAATCCAACCGTCGATACTAAGCTGTCCTCAACGCCAAAAATGAAGTTGCGCATATACAGCGCAAGCGTTTGCCTACTTCTGATCATGTCTATTCCTATTATAGCACGTCCCCAAAAAGCAATTCTCCCAAAAATGCAATATGCGTGTTATAAAATACGTGCATGAGCCAAAAAAAGGTATTTATTAAGTGTCAGTGCGCTATATAAAAATGCAAGCATCAAAACCCCATGCGCAATCAAAAGCGGATGTTGAACGTCAACCGCAATAAAAATTTTCATAAGAAGTACTAAAAACATAAAAATCATCAACGCCACAAGCGCAACGCTCGTTGCGCCATACGGCTCTGATGCAATTTTTTTCAAGAAAGTAATTCGAACCGGCTTCTGCGATGAAAGCTCTGACGCATATTCTGCAACCTGAGAGATAGTTCCCGATGATATAGCAATTGGTTTTTCTGCGCTATTTGGATTTTTTTGAATCAAAGTGTCTGTTTTGCGCAAAACAGTCGGCTCTTTTTTTTGCACACTGGTTTGAGCCCCCTC